>CAYVLM010000043.1:0-10377 GCA_964452225.1 uncultured Steroidobacteraceae bacterium
TCCATCTCGTCCATGCGCACCGGCCAGCGGTCGAAAACCGCGGCGGGAAAGGGCATCACCTGTGCTCCCCAGATGGTGCTGAATCCGCCATACGCTGGCGACACGACTGCCGAGTTGGCACGGTCGACCGCGCTGATCCCATCGAGCTGCCCAAGGTTCCTGAAGGGGTAATCCGAGCCGTAGGTCCGCTTTTGGGGCAAGCCTCCAGTGGCGGAGGGCATGGGACCGATGGCGATGGGCTGCACCATCTCCGGCGTCCACTCGTTCGGATGAAGGCTCGCGAGTGCGTCGGCATCCCGTCGATGATCGAGCTCGAGCTGCAGCCCGATGTCGATCACGGTGATCTGCTGATCTCCGTGCGAGCTGAGTGCGAGGGCGGCACCGGCAGCCGCCGGCCCCGATCCGATGACTAGCGCAGTGGACAACGATCGCGCATGACGTTCGGCACGGGCAGAGTATATGTACGATCACGCCAGCCACCAATTGAGAGCCCCACGCCAAACGCCGCTCGCCACGGCGATGGCCAAGGGTTACCGTGTGGGGGGATGCCGGGCATCGGCGGGCCTGGATCGACGTCGGGCAGCATCGAGATCGCCATCAGCACCGCAGGCCAGACGATGAGTCTCGTGCGCCCAGCAATGACAATCGTGATCGGAGGCGGCGTAAGGCCCAGTGGAGCTCGGCTGGACGGCATTGGTCGTGATGGTCCTGTTCGGGGGGATCGCCTTTCTTGTGCTCGTTGTTGCGAGCGGCGGCGACGAGATCGCCGGGCTCACCAGCGAGGAGCGGCGACCAAAGGACCACGTGCCGGAGGTGGCGCCCCGGACGCCCGACGAGCCTGCAACCCGCATCCGGGAGTTGCTGGCCGCCAAGCCAAGCGCAGCGAAGCCATCGCCCGAAGATCGGTACGCCACGGCCCAGGCGGCATCCCTGCGGCGAGCGGCGTGGAAGCTCGCGGAACGCGCCAACCTGCGTGAGGGCGAGCGGATCCTGGACCTCGCGACCGGTGGCACCCTGCCAGGGGTACCGTCGATAGGCCTTGCCAATACCATCAGCGACCGCGATGCAGCACGGGGGTTGTTGCGGGTTGCTCCCACGCCGCAGCCACGTGGGACCCGACGCCGTCGTGAGAAGCCCCCTCCGCTACCGTCGGAAAGCGGCTGGTACGACGTTGTCGTGTCGGTGCATTCCCTCCACCAGGTCGAAAACCCTCGGGCGACGCTGGCCGAATGTCGTCGGGTGACCCGCCGCGGCGGCCGTATCGCACTCAGCGTTCCCGGACCCCGCACCGCGCTGCTGGTGACGCGCTACGACCGCATCTATCGCCGCCACGGCATTCGCCGCAAGATGGTCGTCCCGTCGCCAGCGAAGCTTCGCACGTGGGCGTCGGGTGCCGGATGGCGTGACATCGTCGTTCGAGCCGATCCGTCGTCGACGTTCGAGGTCGATCCTGAGGCGTTCCGGGCGTGGCTGGAGACCTTCGCCCTGGTGGGACTGGATGTGACCCTGGAGCCGGATCGGCTCGGAGCCCTGATCGACGACCTGCTGGCCGCCACGCCCGCGGTGCCGCAGGGGCTGCGGATTGCGGACGGGACGCTCTACCTCACTGCCTACAACCCGTGATGTCACCGGCGAGCGGTCTGGAGCGGCGCTAGGGCATGGTCCCGCTGTAAAGCGGGGATTCGAACACCTGCCGGAAGGCCGCGAGCGCGGCGGGTGACGAGTTGATGCGGAAGTCGCTCACTCCGTCGGCTTGATTGAACCAGATGACCGCGCGCACGGCGGGGTAGTGTGGGATGTCCCGGAGGAATGTCGTCAGGATCCATTGTGCTTTGTCGCCGCCGTTTTCTGTGCTGGCCATCTCAGCGATCATGACCGGCTTGCCGGGCGCAAGGGACGTGACCTCTCGATAGGTGGCACCGAAGATGTCGCCGAAGTCCTGCCAGGCTGGCTGCCCGAGGTGTGGATCCAATCCCCAGTTGTAGCCGTCCAAACCGATCCAGTCGACGTACGCGTCGCCGGGATAGAGGTCGGCCAAGGGATACTCGCTGCCATACCGGACGTTCGGGGACCAGACCCACCGGACGTTTGTCGCGCCCTCCTCCACGAAGATGTCGTGCATGTGGCGCCAGGCTCGCACGAAGTCCGATGCGGTGTTGCCGTTGACGCCGCGCCCCCAGTCGTACCAGTTCCCGTTCATCTCGTGCATCGGGCGGAGGTAGATCCGTCCGCCCCACGCAGTAGCGCCGCGCGCCCAGCTCCGAATGAAGTCATCGTGCTCGCCTGCCGCGATGCTTGCGAGGGTGTAGCCGTTCGGCTCCCAGGTGACGACGTGGCTGGCGCCGCGCTGCGCAATCTCAGCTTCGTCAGCGGCGGTGAAGGGTCGGTCCCAGCCAACGTACGTAAGGAACAGTGAGGGGCTGCGACCGAGGAGCGAGGTGACGGCGTCGAGGCGCCCCGGCTCCCACGGCTGACCAGACCAGACCCCGAGTGTGAGATGGGCAGACGGCGGCGTTGAGGCGACGACCGACAGCAGCACGACGAACACGATCACCGCGGTGGCGGCGATACGGCCTTGGCGCTCGGTGACTTGAGACGCGGTCAACACTGGTTTCCGGACGGGATCACTGACGAGTACCTTAGCCAGATTGGGCGCGGGGTTCAGGCTGGGCGCCTCGTATGCCAACGCGCGGCCGATTCGAGGTCGGCGATCATCCGCCGTTCAGCAGCCAATCCAGCACGCGACGGTACCCCTCTGCGAGATGGACAACGTGGACGCAGTCGCGGATGGCGGTACCGTCAGACGCGGGATAGTAGCCGCCGGACGCTGGCGAACGTCGGGCCGGCACCTCCCGCCAGGCCGGGCGGTAGGGCTCCTGGCGCGGTCAAGGACGACGACCTGTCCCCACGATCGAAGAGCGCGTGTGCAATGACCGACCCGATACGGGCCTAGGGGTCGACGGTCACCGCTGCGACATCGAGATAGACCACCGATGGGGTGCTGCTACTCGGGGCCCCGGCGGCACCCGTCCATGGCCAACCGACCTTGGAGTCGAGCAGAATCGCCAGCTTCGTGTTGGGCATGCTGCCGTTGATGCGGCCCACCTCGACACCATCGATGTAGAAGGCGACGAAGGTCGCTCGGCGCACGATCTTGAACTCATGGAAGGTGCTCGCCAGATTGCTTGGCTTGGGGAGGCCGTACAGTGCTCCGGCGCCGCTCCCTATTACGTGCGCAGTGAGGCTCTGCTTCTCCAGCACCTCGGGGTAGTCGATCTCAGTCGCGCTCCAGGCCGTCGTGTCATAGAGCCACGCCGCCTGCCATGTCTGTGGGGCGATGTTGAATCGAAGCCAGAATCGGTAGACCCCGTAGCCAAATGTGGGTCCATTGCCGTCCATGGACGTGCCCACCAGAGCCGCATTCCACAGCCCATCCGAACGACGAGTCGCGCGGAGCTCCAGATAGCCGTTGTGGACACTGGTTTGGGCTGCCCCATTCGAGAATCGGTTGTACACGGTCATGTACTGGCCGGCGCCACCGATGTGATCGTCGGGGTAGGTGAGCACCTTGAATGGACCGAGTGTCCCATCGGTGAAGACCTTGCGGAACAGCGTTCCGTACGAGGGATCGATGTACGGGAGACCCGCTGGCGTTGGCGTCGGCTTGGGCGTCGGCTTGGGCGTCGGCTTGGGCGTCAGCGTTGGCGTCGGCTTGGGCGTCAGCGTTGGCGTCGGCTTGGGTGTCAGCGTCACCACCGTGGTGGGATCGGCGGTCACCACCGCGGTCGCGGTTGGCGTTGCATCCTCCGTCGCAGGCGCGGGCGTCGAGAGCTCGGGGCTGGCCACGGCGGCCGCCACGGCCGGGGTCGCAGCCGAGGCTTCGTCAAGGACCACGAAGGTGGCGGTGGCCAGCACGACGCCGACCTCGGACCCCTGCCCCCCGCGGCCGCGTGTGGTTCCGCGTGCATCAACGGTGTGCACCCCAGGCTGGACAGAGGGCACGACGAAGCTGGCCTTCAAGACGCCGGAACCGGTGACGTGGACCCGCGGCATGTCCACCGACGAGGAGTCAAGCTCGAGCTGGACCATGGTGTTGGCCGGCAGATTGTTGCCTGACACCCTGACCGTCGTTCCGGCGATGGCGCTGGCCGGCGCCAGATCCAGACCCGGAAGAGCGGCACGCGATTGGGTGAGGGGAAGGATGAGGCCAACCAGCCCGATGATCATGATCGCCGTTGCCAGCGTGTCACGCAGGCGGTGCGGCCTTGCTGGCGGCTTGTCGGCAGGCAGCGGAGGACGTTGCCACCGGAATCCATCCCAAAAGGCCACAGCAGTACCCCATTCGGCAACCCGGCTGACTCGGTGAGTCCCGTGGCTTTGCGGCCCCGCCTCGCGACGGGTGTGCTATTTCGTGGTGCCAATCCCGGCGATCGGCTCTTCGAGTCTACCCAGGCTCTCGCCGTTTCGGGAGACACAGATGTACTGGGCACGGGCAGTGGGTCGTACCAGACCACTCGGCCTGCTCTCATCTGCCCCGGCGGCCCCGGCATGCGGTCGAAGGTGAGGAGCAGCGCTCGTCGCAGCACAGGCTCGAGGTTGGCCGCTGAGGCCACCGCGTGGGCGATCACCAGCGCGGCTGACGTCGCAAGGCCGTGCGCGATCGTCTCGGCGAAGCGGTCACGGTGGGACGCCACCGGCTTGGCGCGCTATGGAATTCGGCCCTGCCACGCACTCGATGCGGCGACCTGCCTGAAGGCGGCCAGCGACTCCGGCGAGGAGTCGATGCGGAAGGCCGTCTCTGCGTTCTGGTTGAAGTAGATCACCGCCCGGATGTGTGGCATGTAGTCCGGGATGGCCGACAGGTATCCGTTGAGAATCAAGGCCGCCTTGTCTCCCCCAGCCTGGGCACTGGCCGTCTCGGCGATCATGATCGGCTTGCCGGGCGCCACCTTCAGCAGCTGGTTGTAAGAGCTCTGGAAGATGGATCGCAGGCTCTGCCAGCCCGGGTGCCCGGCGACCTGGCCGCCCCAGTTGTAGCCATCGAGCGCCACCCAGTCGACGTATGCCTTCCCGGGGTAGAGATTTCCGAACGCGTACTCCCCGGGATACTCCACGTTCGGCGACCACACCCACTTCACGTTTGTTGCCCCGGCCGCCACGAACAGATCATGCGTGTGGCGCCATGCAGCTATGAAGGCGCTCGGAGTGTTCCCGCAGTGACCGCCGTCCACCCCCCATGGGTACCAGTTGCCGTTCATCTCGTGCATGAAGCGAAGGTAGATCGTGCCGCCCCAGGCCGCCGCCGCCTTGGCCCAGGAGGTGATGAACGCGTCGTGGGCGCCGGAGGCGATCGACTGCAGCGAGTACGACGGCTGACAGGCGCTCGAGGCGCTGTAGTCGAATGGCTCCCAGGTGACGACCCAGGAGGCACCGCGGGAAGTGATGGCCCCTGCGTCGGACGCGAGGTCGCTTGCGGGTCGGTTGGCCCAGTCCTCGTAGGTCAGGAAGATGGCTGGTGCGCGGCCGATCAGGCTGATCGCCGCGTCCAGGTCTCCCGGCTGCCACGGCTGGCCGGACCAAAGGCCCAATGCGAAGCTTCCCTTTGCCGGCTGCAGCGTCGCTGGCGCGGTCGGCGCAGGCGTGGGTGCCGGGGTCGGTGCAGGCGTGGGTGCCGGGGTGGAGCTTGGGCTCGTCGTCGGGGTGGGGCCAGCGGAGCCCAAGTCACCCGCACCCGTGGACTGCGATGCGGATCCGTCACTCCCGCCTGGGAGTTCCGTGCCAATTGCGCCGGGACTCTCCCCGCTGCTTGGGCCCTCGCCAATGCTCTCCGCCGCGCTTGCTGGCGCGACGAGCCCCGCGATCCCGGGCGTCGAGAGCGGCGACGCGTTCGTGGCGCCGGGCGATCCGGCAGTGCCGTTGGGCTGATCACCGCTCGAGACCACTAACCCGGTAGCGAGGAGCAGGGCGACGACCATCCCACCTGCCTGAACGTAGCGCCGGACCCGCTTGTGGCTGGGCCCGGGCTGCAGGGAGTGGTCTGGGCGGCTGAAGACCTTCTCTCGGAGGGGCACTGGTATCGGTCCGGCAGGCTCGGCATCGTATCGCGGGCGCTTTGGGACAGCAGCCGAACCATAGCGCGTTGGGGCCGGCCTGTCTTGCGGGCTGCTTCTCCAGCCGTCCGGGCCGCACCATCCTGGCGGGCGCGGCCACCGGGCTGAGCATTAGCCGCGCGACGGGCCCAGCCCGGTCCGCCCGCGGTTGTGCCGTGGCCGGCTACGCCTGCGCAGCCTCCGGCGGCGATGGGCTGTCGGCGCGCGTGCGGCTTTGGCTCTGCCTGGTCCGAGAGGCTTCGCGTCGAGGACGCGAGAGCGACCGCTCGACGCCGTCGAGGACCTGGTCCGGGGTCTCCAGTCCGCGCGCCTGCAGCGCCGCCAGGAGCCGGTCGGCGCGGCGCGCTTCCGCAGGGGTGGGAGCGACCTGCGATCGCAGATGGCCGAGGTAGACCTCGACCGCGTCGCGCAACGGCATGGTGGGCTTCAGGTCACGGTAGATCCGGCGCCACTCGGGATCGTCGGCGAGCGTCTCGCGCATGAAGGCGAGCCACCGCTCGTGCTCATCGGTCATCGCGTGCCCTTGCGATGCGGTCGTTCGTGGCGCACGGTACTCGCCGATTGTGGATAACGCAAACACGAGGATGGGGTTTTCCACCACCGATATCCACCGTTAGGGGTTGGCGCAGCTGGCCGCGACGATGGCGTGATCTCAGTGGTGGACGGTCCAGACCTGGCCCTGGGGCGTGTCGCGCACCTCGACGCCCATCGCGGCGAGCTGGTCACGCAGCGCGTCCGAGGTGGCGAAGTCCCGCTCGGCGCGCGCCGCCGCCCGTCGCTCCAGCAGCTCGGCGGCTCCCTCCGGGAGCTCCCCACCGGTCTCCTCGGCGGGCAGATGGAGGTCCAGGCCCAGGACCCGGTCGAAGTCGAGGAGGAGCGCCCGCCGCTGCGCGGCAGACAGGTCGTCGGCCGAGGCCACGGCGTGGGCGATGGCCAGAGCCGCGGGCGTCGCCAGGTCGTCGGCGATCGCATCCGCGAAGCGCGCGCGGTGGGACGCCATCGGCTCGACGGACAGGTCGACCGTGGCTGGGGAACCACCCTCCGAACCGTCGCCATCGGCCTCGGCGGCAGCCCGGCGCAGCCGGCGAAGGCCCGCGGCGGCCGCGTGCATGGCGTCCTCGGTGAAGTCGAGCTTTGACCGGTAGTGCGCGGTCAGCGCCAGGTAGCGGAAGGCGAGCGGCTCGAAGCCCTTGGCGGGCAGGTCGGTGACGCGGATGATGTTCCCCGCGCTCTTGGCCATCTTGGCATCGCCAAGGGTCAGGAACTCGCCGTGCATCCAGATGCTCACCACGCGGTGGCCCAGGGCGCCCTCGGACTGGGCGATCTCGTCCTCGTGGTGCGGGAACTTGTTGTCGATCCCGCCGGTGTGGATGTCCACGTGCTCGCCGAGGTGCCTGAGGCTCATGGCCGAGCATTCGATGTGCCAGCCGGGGAAGCCGTCTCCCCAGGGGGATGGCCACTTCATGAGCCGATTCGCCCCGGCCCGCTTCCACAGCGCGAAGTCCTCCGGGTCCTGCTTGTCGGCCTCCACCTCCACCCGGTGGCCGGCGCGCAGCTGCTCCAGGCGCTGGCCGGAGAGCTTGCCGTAGCCGGGGAAGCGGCTCACGTCGAAGTAGATGGTGCCGTCCACCTCGTAGGCGAGGTTCGCCTCGAGGAGGCGCCGGGTCAGGTCGATCATCTCGCCGATGTGCTCGGTGGCCTTTGGGTAGACGTCGACCGGCAGGATGTTGACGGCGGCCTCGTCCTCCAGCCAGGCGTCGGTGTAGAAGCGGGCGATCTCCTCGGGGGTCTTGCCCTCCACCTCGGCGGCCAGCTCCATGCGATCCTCGCCGGTATCGAAGGTGTCGTCGCGCATGTGGCCAACGTCGGTGATGTTCTTGACGTGCTTGACCTCGTAGCCGAGGTACTCGAGCGTCCGGCGCAGGAGGTCGGCGAAGAGGAAGCTGCGCAGGTTCCCGATGTGCGCGTACCGATACACCGTGGGTCCGCAGGTGTAGATCCCCACGAAGCCCGCGCTGAGCGGGACGAGCGGCTCCACGGTACGGGTCAGCGAGTTGTAGAAGCGCACGGGCGGTAGGTTCGGATTCTGGCTCTGGCTCATCGTGCGTCGGGTCCGGGCGTCAGACGGCCGACGTTTCCGTCGCCTCCGCCTCCAGGCGCGTGATCACCGAGATGAGGATCGCCTCACGGTTCCTGAGCTCGTCCCGGAAGGCCGTCGTCTCCGTGCGGTTGATCTCCGCCTTCAGGCGGCCGAGCTCTTCGTGCAGGACATCGAGCAGCACATGGAGTTCGGTGTGGGTCAGGTCGAATGCCATGCGCTGATTGTACCGGGCGTCCGGTGCCTGCCCGCCGCCGCGCCGATGCCCGGCCGCCGCCGCTCCGACGCCTGCCCGCCGCCTGCCCGGCTGGACTTGTCAGATGCTGCGGTGGTGCGCGTTACGCCCGCGCCGGGGTCCGGGCTGACCCTGGACTTGTCAGATGCTGCGGTGATGCGCGTTAGGCACCTCCACGCCCGGTGGCGGCCGGCTGGGGCATCGATGTCGCGCTCAGGACGACCTCCACGGGTCGTGACTCCAGCCGCCGAGTCGTCTAACGCGCACCAGGACGGCACATGACAACTCCACGCGCGTTTCGGTCGGGGATTGGAGACGAGCGCGCGCGATCACGGCAGTAGGATGGTGCCGATGCCGCCCGAGCCGACGAACGACGCCCCCCGCACCGAGGCGCAGTACCCGCTCACCCTGGGGGACGAGCCGGCGTACTGCCCGGCGTGCGGCAAGCCACTGAGCGTGCGCCAGCTCGAGCCGGACCATCGGCCGCGCCTCGTATGTCCCGAGGGCCACGTGACCTGGAGGAACCCGCGGCTGGTGGTCGGCACCCTGCCGGTGGCCGGCGAGCGCGTGTTCCTGGCGCGCCGGGCGATCGAGCCGCGCGTCGGTCGCTGGAGCTACCCGGGCGGCTTCCTTGAGCTGGGGGAATCGGCGCAGGAGGGTGCCCGGCGCGAGACGGAGGAGGAGACCCGGCTGCTGGTCGAGATCGGGAGGCTCATCGGTCTCTACTCGCGACCCTACGCCGGCGTCGTGACCGTCATCTTCGAGGCGCAGGTCGTGGGCGGCGAGCCGCTCCCGGGACTCGAGACGAGCGAGGTGCGCGGCTTCGGGCCGGACGAGATCCCCTGGGAGGAGCTTGCCTTCACCACCACCGAGAGCGCGCTGCGCGACTGGGTGGCCTCGCTGCCCGGCCGCGAGCCGCGCCACGAGCCCGAGCTGTGGGTCGAGGGCGATTCCCCCACGTGATCCCGACCCTTCACTTGGCTCCTGTGGGCGATAGATGACCCATGCTCCGCGCGAAGCTCATCCCGCGCTGGGAATGGGCGATAGAACGCTCAGCGCCGAGCACGAAGCGCGCCCCGGCGCACCGCTCACGCTCACCGGTGACCGATCTATCGAACAGACCACGCGCCGCCACAGGCTCCGGCGCGAATCGGCCGATCTATCGACCGGTCGGGCACGCGCGGACGGCAGGCAGGCGGGCGCGAGCCAATGGCGCGCTCTACTCCGGTCGCAACACCTCGCCGCGCACCGGCACCGCGTTGCCGAGCATCGCGCCGTAGGCCAGCGATGCCACGGCCAGCACCACCTGGATCGACCATCCGAGCCCATCCACGCCGGCCAGGTCGGCCACCGCCAGCCAGCTGAGCAGCGCGAAGGCGGTGGCGGCCACGGCGAGGGTGGCGCGGATGGTGAAGTACCGGCCGAAGAAGTAGGCGAACAGCATGCCAAGCAGGCCGGATCCGATCTGCGCCAGCGCCACGGCGCCAATGGCGGCCCACCACGGACCGCCGCCCAGCGGGCGGACCGGCGTCAGCGGATCGACGCCAAGCGCCAGGAAGCCCAGCAGGGCGATCGCCAGCCAGACCCATCCCGCCGCGAGGCCGGCGATCAGGCCGCGGTAGGCGAGGCGGACACCGTTCACCTCGGTCATTGCGGGGCGCGGGCAGCGTGCACCGACATGCCCCCATGGTAGGGGGCGTCGGGCGGGATCGGGAGCCGGCCGATGGTCCCGGGTGGCTCCGTACCGGAGGTGGCTCCGTACCGGAGGTGGCTCAGGGGTGGGGCGCCTCCTCCTGGCCTCTTCCCGCACGAGCCTCGACCGCGTAGAGCTGCCAGGTGTCCGGCACCCCCTTGAGGGTCGCCGTGCCGCGGTCCGCGAAGGCCAGGCCGGAGCCCACGACGATGAGGTTGTACTTCCGCTTGTTGGCGGGGTT
>CAYVLM010000044.1:0-10202 GCA_964452225.1 uncultured Steroidobacteraceae bacterium
CCTCGCGGCCCTCCGCACAGCCCTGGGCGCCGGCGTTCCGATCATCGGCGGCGGCGCGGCGCCGCGCGACCCCATGACCGAATCAGCGGGCCTCACCAGCCGCCAGTTCGCCGGCGACGTCGTCGCCAGCGATGCGCTCGCCATCCTGCTGTTCGCCGGCGAGCTCGCCTTCAGCTTCGGAGTCGACACCGGCTGGAGGGCGCTAGGCCCGCGGGCGGCGGTGACGCGGTCATCTGCGACCGCCGTCCAGGAGATCGACGGGAGACCGGCGCTCGAGTTCTACGAGCGCTACGTGGGCGTTGGCCAGCCCCCGATCGCCAATCCCCTGGCCGTCTTCGAGGCGCCCGGGTCGGAGCGGTTCTACCTCCGCACGCCGGTGACCTACGACCGGGAGAGCGGCGCCATCGGCTTCTACGGCGCCGTTCCCGAGGGAGCAACGGTCCAGATCACCATGGCCGCCACGGATCAGATCATCGAGGGAGCCAGGGCCTCGATCGCCCATGCGCTCGCCGGCTTCCCCGCGGGCGCCCGACCGGAGGCCGCTCTCCTCTTCTCGTGCGCCACCCGCAAGTTCCTGCTCGGCACCCGGGCCCGCGGCGAGATCGACCTGGTGCGTGACGTGCTCGGGGAGTCTGTGCCGGTCGGCGGCATCTACTGCATGGGCGAGATCGCGCCGATGGCGATGGCCACGACCGACCTGACCCGCTTCCACAACGCCACGCTGGTCTCGATCCTCCTCGGGTCCGCGCCGGCCGGCGTGGCGGAATCGGCTTGACGGACGAGCCGGCCCGCCCGTACACCCCCGCGGAGCTGGAGAAGGAGAACCGGCGGCTGACCCGGCGGCTGCAGCGTCTCGAGGAGAACGTTCGACGGCTCGAGGAGTTCCAGGATTCCAACTCCACCCTGCTCTCCCGGCTGCTCGCCGAGCTCGAGGAGGAGCGCGCGAAGTCCCAGCGGCTCCTGCTCAACGTCCTCCCCCAGCGGATCATCGACCGGCTGAACGCCGGTGAGGCGCTGATCGCGGACCGCCACCCCGCGGTCAGCGTGCTGTTCGGCGATTTCGTGGACTTCACCGGCACCTCCGCGCGCCTCGCGCCGGCCAGGCTCGTCGAGGAGCTGAACGAGCGCTTCGCCGGGTTCGACGCCATATGCGAGCGGACCGGGGTCGAGAAGATCAAGACCGCCGGCGATGCCTACCTGGTCATCGGCGGCCTGGGTGGGGAGACGCACCACGCGATCGCCATCGCCGAGACGGCGCTCCAGATGGTCGAGCTCCTGGAGGACAGGCGCACGACCGGGGCCGCCTGGCAGATCCGCATCGGCCTGCACGCCGGTCCGGTGGTCGCGGGGGTGATTGGCACCACGAAGTTCGCCTACGACGTCTGGGGCGACACGGTGAACGTCGCGGCCCGGCTGGAGGCCGCCTCCGAGCCCAACCGCATCCACGTCTCCGGCACCCTCGCGCAGCAGCTCGAGGCAGCCTTCCGGCTGGAACCACGCGGCACCGTCGAGCTCAAGGGCAAGGGCGCCGTGGAGACCTGCTTCCTGCTGGGTCGCCGCCGGAGCTGACGAGGCGGGCTCCGCTACGATCCCACGGGGATCCGCGGCGCGCCGAGCAGGATGCTGATGTTGTCCAGCGCCTGCTGGGCGGTCCACGGCTCCGACGGGTTCTGCAGGTCCTGGTGGCCCTCGGTGTCGAGCAGCCCCTCGAGCGCATTGGGGATGGAGCCGCGGACGTCGGCGGTTCCCACGAGCACGATCCGCTCATGCCCCTGCGCGTCGAGGAAGATGAGCGCCGGCGTGTGGTTCACGTCATACGTGTCGGGCTTGCCGGTGTACCAGTCCAGCAGCCCCGGGTCTACCACGGGCTCCTGCTGTGCCACGACACCAAAGAACTTCCAGAGCGTGGTGATGTTCTCGGCACTGCCGGTGGCCATGGTCCAGTCCGCCGACGCGAGCTTGGCGTAGGCCGCCAGCCGGGCCGGCGTATCGCGTTGAGGGTCGACCGTGATCTCGACCAGCGCGACGCGGTCGGCCAGGCCGGCCGCCTTGATCGCCGCCTGCATCTGGATGAAGGCCGCGGTCGCCAGCGGACACTGGTCGTGGCACGCGGTGAGGAACGGGTAGACGACGACGACCTTGCCGTGCAGATCGGCGAGGGTGAAGGACGCTCCGTCCTGGTTGACGAGCGGGACCTGCGGCACGGGAACGTCCAGCTGGCTGCCGCTGACAGTCAGGGACGGGGGCCTGGTCAGCGCGTACGCGCTCACACCGGCGGCGATCGCGAGCAGGAGGGCACCGCCAATGGCGAGCAGGCGGATGCGGGTGAACATCAAGGGGACCCCAAGGGGGCGGAGCGCGGCAGCGCCCATCCTAGGACGGCCCGCGTGCGCCGTCCAATGCGCCCATCGGCGCCCGGCTCAGGCACCGGCGGCGACGAGGATGAGGTCGGTCGCGACGCCGGCCAGGAACCCGGCGAACAGGCCCCACAGGGTGAGCTCCCATGAGACGCGCCGACCCGCTGCGATCAGCTCGCTCACGACGTACAGGATCGCTCCTGCGGCGAGGGACAGGCAGGCGACGAAGAGGACCGGCGAGTCGATCGCCGTCCCGACAACGGTTCCCAGGAAGGTCGGGCCTCCGCCCATGACGCCGGCGACGAGGAGCCAGGTCCAGGTGGGGCGGACGCCGCGGGCCACGAGCGGCCCGACGATGCCAAAGCCCTCGGTCGCGTTGTGGAGGCCGAAGCCGATGATCAGGAGCAGCGCCAGGGAGACGGCCCCCGAGGCGGCCGACTGGCCGATCGCCAGGCCCTCGCTGAAGTTGTGCAGGCCGATGCCGGCCGCAATCGTCATCCCGAGGCCGAGCGCCTCCGAGCCCACGACACCCTGGTCAGTCTCGGCCACCGCCATGGCCCCCGGTCCGATGCCCGTGCGCCGCTGCCGCCAGCGAGGGACGTACAGCAGGGAGAGCAGGCCGACCCCGAAGCCGATCACGTAGGCCGCGCTCAGCGCGACGAGCTGGCTCCAGTCCTGGTTGGTGAGCGCGGTCTCGAGCGGATCGGTGGCATGGCTCAGGATGTCGAAGAGCAGGAACACGAGGATCCCGCCCGAGACTCCGCCGAGGAAGATCCGCAGTCCCCGCCCGCCGGAACGCAGGCGGCCGAACGGCAGGCCGAGGAAGATGGTGAGACCGGCAACCGCTCCCAGGACCACGGTCTCGGCGAAGCTCATGGTGTCTCCTCGTTGCGCTCGGACGTGGGCGGATTCGGTAAGTGGCTCCGGCGGCAGGACTCGAACCTGCGACCAAGCGGTTAACAGCCGCCCGCTCTACCAACTGAGCTACGCCGGAACGCATTGCGGGCTCCGTCGCGGAGCCCTTCCGAGGGACCCGGCGGATTATAGGTTTGGGCCGGAGGGCCGGTCAAAGCACGAAGGTCACCAGCCCTCCCATCGCGCGAACTCTCCGAGCGGTCGCCAGCCACGCTGCAGCGACGGTGAGCGCACATCCGGGAGCGGCCGCCCGACGGGGATCACCCCGACGGGATGAAACTCCTCGGGGATCCCCAGCACCTCCCGCACGGCGTCGGGATCTGGCGGACCGGCGAACCCCGCCGCCAGGCCCTCGTCGACCGCGGCCAGCAGGATGAGCATGGCGGTCATGCCCACGTCGACCCACCAGTAGGGCGTGGGCCACTCGATCTCGACTCCCTCCGGGGCCTTGTCCGGCTCGGAGTAGCGCCGGTGGTAGATCGCCTCGCTGACGCACGGGACGAGCTGGGCGGCGCAGCGGCTGACCCACGGGTCGAAGCCATCCTCCACGTACTCGCCCTCCCCCACCGCCGCTGCGACCCGGCGCTTCAGGTCCGGTCCGGTCACCACCACGACCCGCTGGCCCTGGCTGAACCCGGCGCTCGGGGCGCGCTGCGCGGCGGCCACGATCCGCTCCAGCACCTCCCGCTCGACAGGCTCGTCGGAAAAATGGCGCACCATGCGCCGGCGTCGAATGACCTCGGCAAACTCCATGCCTCGATCCTATCGCCCTGCCTCTATCCTTGCCGCCCGTGAGCACGTCAACGGAGCCGGTCCTCGCCGCGTCCGCCCGTGCCCGGGTCACCGCCATCGCCTACGCCAGCTTCCTGCTGACCGGCTGGTCCGGTCTCCTGGTGCCCGGTCTCATTCGCTCCATTGAGCACGACTTCGGCCAGACCGACGCCGGCCTGGGCCTCTTCTATCTCCTGAACGCGCTCGGCTGGGCGGCGGGCACCTTCGGCGGCGGATTCGCGACCGAGCATCTCGGGCGCCGGCCTCTGCTGGCAGGCGGGGCGCTGCTGCTGTCCGGTGGCCTGGCCCTCGAGGGAGCCACCCCGTCCTGGCCGCTCTTCTGCGCCGCCGGGGTCGCGGTCGGGCTCGGATCCGGCCTGATCGACGGCGGGATGAACTCGCTGGTCCTCGATCTCACCCGCCGCCGGTCGGGCGGCGCGTTGAACCTGCTCCACCTGTTCTTCAGCGTCGGCGCCGCCGGGTCGCCGCTCGTCGTTGGGCAGCTCGTCTCCGCCGGTCTCGGCTGGCGCGGGATCGTGCTCGCCACGGCGATCCCCGTGGCGCTCGTGAGCGTCCTGCTCGCCGTGCACGCCATGCCGTCGGGTCGGCACCGACCGGTCCCTGTGCCGCGCGCCGAGCCGAGCCCCGCCGGCCCTGCGCTGCAACGCTCGATCCTGCCGCTCGCCCTGCTGGCACTCGCGATCGGTTGCTACGTCTCCACGGAGATTGGCACCTCCAGCTGGCTCGTGCGCTTCCTGGCAGACGCGCCAACCGCCGCTGCAACCGCCACCCTGTCGGCGTTCTGGGGCGCGCTGGCGGTGAGCCGCCTGGTCGCCTCGCGGGTGGCGGACCGCTACCCGCCTGTTCGTTTCACCACCGCGGCGGTCATGGTGGCTGCCGTGGTGCTGGTTGGCGCGGTCATGTCGCCGTGGACGCCGGTCTCGATGGTGCTCTTCGCGGCGACCGGGTTCGCCCTGGGCCCGGTCTACCCCATGATCATGAGCATCGGTGGCACGCTCTACCCGCGGCGGCTCGCCGCGGTGACCGGTAGCCTGGCCGGATTCGCCGTGGTGGGCGGAATCGTCTATCCACCGGTCATGGGCTTCATCTCGGAGGCGGGCGGCCTGCAGCTGGCGATGCTGGGCGCCGTCCTCCTGGCGGTCGCCTGCGGCGTGGCCATCATGGCAGCCGGCGCCGCCTCAGCCGCCGGGCATCCGTCGACGGAACGACGGCCGGGCTGACCCTCCTACCAGTCCCGGGCCACCCGCCACTCGCTGCGCAGCACTGCGGCATAGTCCTCCCCGGGCCGGGCGCTGCCGCCGCTGGCCTCGGCGATCGCGGCCGCCCGCGCGGCGCGGGCCGGGAGCCCCCGGCGCCGGGCCACCTCGCCGAGCAGCTCCCATCGGCCGTCGGAGTCCCGTCGAAGGACAACGAAGGCGGCCCCGGGCGGGGCCTCGCGGTGCATCGGTCCTACTCCAGGTAGTCCTTGAGCTTGCGGCTCCGGCTCGGGTGGCGGAGCTTGCGCAGCGCCTTGGCCTCGATCTGCCGGATCCGCTCGCGGGTGACGTTGAAGTCGCGGCCGACCTCCTCGAGGGTCCGCGACCGGCCATCCTCCAGACCGAACCGCAGCTGGAGCACCCGCCGCTCGCGCGGGGTGAGCGAATCGAGCACGCCCTCCACCTGCTCCTTGAGCAGCTGGTGGCTGGCGGCGTCGGCGGGAGCCACGCTGGCGAGGTCCGGGATGAAGTCGCCGAGGTGCGAGTCCTCCTCCTCGCCGATGGGGGTCTCCAGGCTCACCGGCTCCTGGCTGACCTTCATGATCTCGCGCACCTTCTCCGGGGAGACCGTCTGCGGCCCCTGCTCCTCGCGCAGGTCGACCTCGGTCTCGGTTGGCTCGCGCTGCAGCTTCTCCCGCAGCTCGCGGACGATCTCGTCACGGCTCATCCGCCGCGCGATCTCCTCGATCGTCGGCTCGCGGCCGAGCTCCTGGAGCAGGGTGCGCTGGACACGGATGAGCCGGTTGATGGTCTCGACCATGTGGACCGGGATGCGGATCGTCCGCGCCTGGTCGGCAATCGCCCGGGTGATCGCCTGGCGGATCCACCACGTCGCGTACGTGCTGAACTTGAAGCCCTTCTCGTAATCGAACTTCTCGACCGCGCGGATGAGGCCGATGTTCCCCTCCTGGATAAGGTCCAGGAAGCTCATCCCGCGCCCGATGTACTTCTTGGCGATGCTCACCACCAGCCGCAGGTTCGCCTCAGTCAGGCGCTTGCGGGCGTCGATCCCCTGCTCGATCAGCTGGCCGGTGCGTCGCTCCGGCGGCGTGTCGACGGGAATGGTGGGGTCGTAGCCGAGCTCCTGCAGGTAGAGCGCGTCGTTGCCGTCGGTGATGTAGTCCCGGACGATGGCCTGGGCCGATTCGCGCGCCCAGCGCTCGAGCTCGAAGAGCTCTGCCGAACCGGCGTGGCTGAGCGGCTTGAACCGGTAGCTGTGGCCGAAGAGGATGGCATCCTTGAGACCCTGCGCAGGGTCGGACCCGAAGAGCTTGAGGATCGACTCGCCCTGCATGATCCGGTTGCGCGCCTCGTCATCGAGGTCCGGGTCGCGCCGCGCCTTGGAGAGCTTGACCGATGGCGCCTCGATCTCCTTGCGACGCTTGACCCACCAGTCGATGGCATCGTTGGTGACGCGCGGCGCCTCGCGCGGAAGGTCGAAGGCGCGCATGGCGGCCATGGCTCGGGCCTTCGGCTCCGATCCGGTGGTGACCCACGTGTAGAGGTTCACGAGCGCCCGCGCCGGATCCTCCACGACCTGCTCGCCGAGCTCGATCGCCTTGGCCAGCACGACCTCCTCCTCGGCGGTCAGGAGTGCGACCTTGCCGATCTCCTTGAGGTACATCCGGACCGGGTCGTCGATCCCGATCAGGTCCGCTGCCAGCGCCTCGAGGTCCTCCTCCGCCGGGCGGGCACGCGTGACCCCGCCCCTGGCCGGACCCTCCTCTTCCTCTTCCTCGACATCCGCGAAGGTGGGGTTGTTCTCGGCGTCCAGCACCTCGACGCCGTTCTCCTCCGCCGCCGCGTACAGCTCCTCGATGGCGCCCAGGTTCTCCTCCGGCTGGGGAACCGCTTCGAGGATCTGGTCGTGCGTGATGAAGCCCTCGTCGCGGCCCTTGGTCAGCAGGCCGTCGAGGACCTCCTTGGCGACCGCGCGACCGGAGCTCGCGCCGTTGCCCGACGCCTTCGGCGCCCGCGCCTTCGGCGCGGGCGAGCCGTTTCGAGAGCTCTGCGTCGACGTCGAGCGCGTTCGCGCGCTGCTCGTCTTGCTCGCGCCAGCCTTGCTCGCGCCCGCCTTGCTCGCGCGCGGTGCGGCCGGCGCTGCCGCCACCTGCTCTGCGCTCTCCTTGCTTCCCCCCGCAGGTCGCTTCTTCGTGATGCTGGTCGCCACGCGTGTCACCTCCTCGTGCCGGCGAGCGTCGCCGGCGTGTGCATTGCCCTGGTCGCCTCGGCCTTCTGCCGGCCGAGCCTGTCGATTCCCTGTTCAATCTCCGCCAGACGCGCCCGATCGGCGTCGCGCTGCGCCTCCTCCAGCAGAAGGCGCGCGTCACGCATCTGCTCCTCGATCCTGAGCACCCGCAGTCGCAGCAGGCACACCCGCAGCGCCTCCGCCGCCTCTGCGGGATCGAGCGCCGGCTCGCCCGCTCCGCGGCCGTTCGCGCCGGCGTCTCCATCGCGACCGGCCAGCAGCGTCCGCGCCAGGGAACCGGTCGCCACGTCGAGCGAGGCGACGAACGGGGCCAGCGCTTCCGGTTCCTCGAAGACCGGCACCTGGCCCCCCGCGGCGATCGCCCGGGCCCGGTCCCGGAGGCCGCTGGCCAGCTGCTGGGCGACCGCCTCGCGGAAGGGAGCCGGGCCGTCCTCCAGGCCCGCGGCGAGCGCCGGATAGCGCAGGAGGAGCTCGAGCGCCTCCCGCTCGAGCGGGCTCAGGTCACCGACGGCGTGGGCGGATGGTCCGGGGGTCGACCCCGCAGGGCCTGCCGGGCGTGGCTGGCGCCGGACGAGCGGCGCGTGCTCGAGCGCTTCGGACAGGGTCCGCTCCTCGACGTTCACCACGCGGGCCAGCTGCTGCAGGTAGAGCGCCCGCTCCACGGCGTCCGGGACGCGACGCAGGATGGCCAGCACCCGCCCCGTCACCTCGCGCCGACCGGCCACGCTGCCCAGGTCCACCTCGGCAGCCGCCCGGTCGATGAAGTACTCGATCACGGGCTTCGCCTCGGCGACGGCGGCCCGCCAGGCGTCCGGGTCACTGCGAATCAGCTCGTCGGGATCCTTGCCGGCCGGGATGCGGATGACCCGGACCTTGCTGACGGCGGCATCGGGACCGAGCTCCTCGAGCAGGCCACGCTGGGTTGCCGCCTCACCGGCCAGGTCGACGTCGTACGCCAGATCCACGGCATCCGCGTAGCGCGTCGCCAGCTCCACCTGGCCCGCCGTCAGCGCGGTCCCGAGCGAGGCGACGACGTTGGTGAAGCCCGCCTGGTGCGCGGCCATCACGTCGGTGTAGCCCTCGACGATGACCGACAGCTTCTCCTTCCGGATCGCGGCCCGGGCGAGATCAATGCCGAACAGGGTGCGGCTCTTGTCGAACAGGAGGGTGGCCGGCGAGTTGAGGTACTTCGGGCCGTCGCTGTCGGGCAGGATCCGGCCACCGAGCCCCGTCACCCGTCCGGACGCATCCCGGATCGGGAAGATCACCCGGCCGCGGAACTTGTCGATCACCCCGCCCCGGTTCGATGGGCTCGCAAGGCCGGCGGCAACCAGCTCGTCCGGGCTGAACCCCCGCGCGGTGAGCCGGGAGCTGAGCGCCTCCCAGGAGGCCGGCGCATAGCCGATGGTGAACCGCTCCAGGGTCTCGGGTCCCAAGCCCCGATCGGCCAGGTACGCCCGGGCACGCTCGGCCTGCGGCGTGCGCAGCAGCACCTCGCGGTACCAGGCTACGGCCGCCTCGAGCGCCTCGCGCAGCCGTCGCCGGCGCCGGTCCTCGCGCGCCGTCCGTTCGGAGAGCTCCACGCCGGCCTTGTCCGCCAGCCGGGTGAGCGCCTCGCGGAAGTCGAGCCCCTCGCGTTCCATCAGGTAGGTGAAGATGTCGCCACCCTTGCCGCACCCGAAGCAGTGCCAGCTCTCCCGGTCCGGGCTGACGATGAACGAAGGCGTCTTCTCCGAGTGGAAGGGGCAGAGGCCCTTGTAGGCGCTGCCGGCCCGCTTGAGCGCCACCGTCTCGCCGATCAGCTCGGCGACGGGCAGGCGGGACTTGATATCGGCCGTGATGCCGGATTGGGTCATGCGGGGCGCACTCTCCACCATGAGAGAGGCGTTGTCAAGAGGTTTGTCAAGGGGTTCGTCCTAACCATAGCACCATGTCAAGTCATACGCGCCGGGATACACCACCGGACCGCCCGGGCCGCCCGGGCCGGCACGGCACCGGCGTGCACTACACTCCCCCCGACTGCACTATCGAGAGCGGAGGCGACGGTGGATCGCACCCGTGCCGCCACCCTGCGTCCCAGCGCCGAGGAAGGCATGCTGCGAGCTGCCTTCCGGGAGCTGCACGGTGCGCCGCTGCACGGCTTCGCCCTCCTCGTCACGCTTGGAGATCGCCGCCTGGCCGAGCGTCTGGCGGCCGAGGCGCTGGCCGACGGCGCCCGCCACGCCCGTGCGCTGCGGCACCCGGAGCGCGCGGCGGCGTGGCTGCGAGCCCGGGTTGCGCGCAACATCCCGCGACGCACCCCGGCGCCACCGAATGACGCCGACCGCCGAAGCGCGCTCGCCCCGCTGGGTGTCAACGAGGTGGCGTTCCAGGCCCTCAGGCGGCTCGAGCCACGCGCGCGGACGGCCCTGGTCACCGCATGGATCGAGCGCCTCGATGATCGAGACGTCGAGCAGGTCCTGCACCTCCGCCCATGGCGGCGCTCGCGCCTTGTGGACCGGGCGCGGCGGCAGTACCTGGACGCCTACCTCCGAGCGGCGCCCGGGCCGCCACCATTGGCGACGGACCCCGCCGCGAGCGGTCCGCTGGCGAGCCGCGTCAGGGCCGTCACCCTCCGCACCCTCTCGCCAGGCCGGGGCAGCGCATGACGGACGACACCCTGCACGACCGGTT
>CAYVLM010000045.1:0-10119 GCA_964452225.1 uncultured Steroidobacteraceae bacterium
GCTCGAGGTCGACGACGAAGTCATGCGGACGGGTGGTGAGGTAGAAGAGGGTGATGGCGCCGGCGATGGCCATGATCCTGACCAGGATCTCGAGCGCGAAGGCGAGTCCCTCGGCGGTGGCGGTCACGGGTCCCAGGCGGAGCAGCACCTGGTGGCCGCCGGGGAAGAAGAAGAGATTGACGAGCAGGGCCGAGATGGCAATGGGCAGCGAGAGGAGGAGGGACGTCCTGCCCAGGCGCCGCAGGACACGGGCGGCGGCCGCGGGGAGGACGATCGCCACGAGTGCCAGGGCGAGCGGTCCCCAGATCCCGCCCATGACGACCGCCGCGACCCCCGTGCAGGTCGCCAGCGTCGCCTTGGTGAGCGGGTTGAGGCGATGGACGGCGGTGGGCTGCTCCGGGCGCAGGAAGGCCGGCGCTGCCGGAAGCTCGTCGTGGCTCAGGCCATGGCCTCCATCTCACCGGCCTCCACGAGACGCTCGCCCTGCGGGAACCGGGCCTTCGTCCGGCGCGCCATGGCGTTGAGGATCAGGTAGACGGTGAAGAAGGTGATCAGCTTGTCGATCGGGTCCGAGAGGAGCCCCTGCTGGAAGGTGGCCTGCTGGATCGACGAGCCGGCCGAGCGGAAGGCCGCGACCAGGAAGTCGGTCCCGGACCCCGTCACGCCGCTGAACAGGTTGGCCGATATCGGTGCGCTGATGAGCGCAGCGACGATCCCGGTCGCGACCCCGGCGACCACGACGTAGGCCACCGTCAGGTCACGTCGCAGGAAGAGCAGCGCCAGGAACCCGACCAGCGCCGCCACGAGCACCACGGCGATCACCCAGCCGAAGACGATGAAGACGAAGTCCACGCCCGACGTGTCGCCGAAGAAGGCGAAGCCCGATCCGTAGAAGCGGGCGAAGGCGTAGTAGCCCATGGCCAGCACGATCAGGACGGCGAGCACGCCGCCCACGGCGAGCTCCCCGATGGAGCGGTCGGGGCGCGGTCGCATCCAACCCAGTCGTCCGAACATGCCGGCCATCAGGCCGATGACGGCGGCCACGATGGCGAAGGCCGCCGACGCGCTGCCCTGGAACGGCGGCGGCACCACATAGGTCCACAGGATGTTGGCCGAGAAGCCGGTCAGCGCTCCCGGGATCGGTCCGGCCAGCACGCCCACCAGGATGGTGCCGATCGAATCGAGGTAGACCGGGATCTTGAGGGCCGCCCCGACCGTCTGGCCGATGATGATGTTGATCGCGATCGCCAGGGGCATGAGCACGATGGTGCGGGTGTCGAACTGGCTGGAGATCGAGTCGAGGCGTCCGGTCTGGAACCACTCCAGGGCTGCGTAGACGACGAACGCGGCGGCCAGGCCGATGGCCGTCACCAGGGCCCAGTTGTTGCTGTTCTGGCCGCTGAAGGTGCCGACCAGCAGGACGCCGACGAACGTGACGACCGCAAAGGCCACGATCGCCGCCAGGACGCGAATCGAACGCTGTGCCACCTGAGTGAACCTCCGTCTCCTCCGACGTTCGCTAGTCCGTCGGCGCGCCGCAGGCGCGGGCCAGGCGCGCCAGCAGCTCCGCCTTCATCCCCCCCGGGTCGATGGCCGTGGCGATGGTAACCGGCGGCCGATCCGGCGTCGTGGGCCGGTAGAGGCTGCCGGCCATCGCCGGATCGTCGCTCGTGTCGCACGCGAGCGGCTGGCGGACCGTCCCGGTCACCAGGTCCGGCCGCAGGAGGGCGCCGATCAGGGTCACCGGGTCGTGCAGGTAGCAGCCGTCGATGCCATCGGTCTGGCGGTGGAAGCCCACGTAGAAGCGAACCGCGTCGCGGACGATGCCGGCCAGGTGCGTGTCCGGAAGAACGCCGAGGTCGTCCATGGTGAAGATGACGTCCTGCGTGGCGTCGAGCGGGAAGAGGCGGGAGACGGCCCCCGCCGCCAGGCACATCTCGGCCGCCTCGGGATCCACGCAGGCGTTCCACTCGCCGGTCTCAGTCGTGTTGCCGCGCTCCTCGAGGGTTCCGCCCATCCAGGCCAGCTCGCGCAGCCCGCCCGCCAGGTCGACGCCCTCGCTGAGGGCGGCCCCCAGGTTCGTGAGCGGACCGAGTGCTACCACCGTCACCTCCCCGGGATGGCGCTCGACGTGGGCGGCCAGGTACCGCGATGCGGGGATGGCGGTGTACTCGGTGGTGCCTAGCGAGCGATCCTCACCGCGCATCTCGACGTACCCGGTGCCGGTCGGCCCGTGGGTCTCGGTGGCGGTCCGCAGGCGGCGGACGAGCGGCCGCGCGGCTCCGATGCTGACCGGCACGTCGCCGCGACCGGCCAGGCGCAGGATCTTGCCGGTGTTGCGGGCCACGTGCTGCAGCTCCACGTTGCCGGCGACGCAGGTGACCCCGCGCAGGTTGAGCTCGGGAGCCGTGGCGGCGATCAGGAGCGCCACCAGGTCGTCGATCCCGGTGTCCACGTCGAGGATGACCGGCCGCGCCGCGAGACCCTCCATCTGGGCCATGCTAGCGAGTCGGCCAACCCCCGGCACGCCCGACCTTGGAGGCCAGGGGCCGCCCCAGCCGCTCAGCGATGAATGCCGCGGCGCCCAGGATTCCCTCCAGGTCGACGCCGTGCCGGATCCCCTCGCGGTCGAGGAAGTAGACCAGGTCCTCGGTTGCCAGGTTGCCGGCGCTGCCGGGCGCGAAGGGGGAGCCGCCCGTGCCTCCGGCCGAGGCGTCGAAGGAGCGGAAGCCCAGGTCGAGTGCGGCGGCGACGTTGGCCAGCGCGGTGCCCCGGGTATCGTGGAAGTGCAGCCCGATGGCGTCGGCGCCGATCCCGGCCCGGGTGAGCGCACCGAGGACACGGCGCACGTCCGACGGAGTGGCGGCACCGACCGTGTCGCTGACGGCCAGCTCATCGGCGCCAAGCTCCAGCAGGCGCTGCGCGAGCCCCACCACCGCCCGCTCCGGGACCTCGCCGTCGTACGGGCAGCCGAACGCGGTGCTCACGTAGGCGCGGATCCAGAGCCCTCGTGCCCGGGCAGCCGTGACGACCGGTTTGAAGGCGGCAAGCGATTCGTCAATCGACATGTTGATGTTGTGCCGCGCGTACGAGTCGGTCGCGGCGGTGAAGAGGCAGATCGCCTCCGCGCCTGCCGCCAGGGCACGCTCCATCCCGCGCTGGTTGGGCACCAGCACCGGGTAGCGCACGCCGGGCCGGCGGTCGAGCTGCTGCAGCAGCTCGTCGGCATCGGCGAGCTGGGGGATCGCCCGCGGCGAGACGAAGCTGGTGGCCTCGATCTCCCGCAGGCCGGCATCGGCCAGGAGGTCGCAGAAGCGGAGCTTGTCCGGCGTGCTCACCACGGTCGCCTCCGCCTGGAGGCCATCGCGGGGGCCGACCTCGTAGATGCGGACCTCGGTGCCGGTCATCCCCACCATCCTAGGCCGTCACCTCTGCCAGCAGGTCGCCGCGCTGGACCTGGTCGCCGGCGCGCACCGTGACGCGGCTGACGGTTCCGGCCAGCGGCGTCGTCACGGCGTGCTCCATCTTCATCGCCTCGATGACCACCACGGCGTCGTGAGCCTCGACGGCCTGGCCCTCCGCGGCCCGCACGGCGATCACCCGTCCGGGCATGGGCGCCACGAGCGCCGCGTGCCCCTCGGCGCTCGCGGCGTGGCGGATGGCGTCCTCGATCGAGGGTGGTCCGGCCAGCGCGATCTCGACCGACTGGCCCTCGACGTCGACGTGGGCGGTGCCGCCCGCGACCGCTACCGCGGGCCGCTCTCCATCGGCGGCCGGCTCGGGCTCGACCCGCCGCTCCTCCTCGCCGGAGGCCAGGCGCATCGCCGCCGGCGCGTTGGATCGCCATCCTCCGCCCCACGGGCCTGCCGCCAACGCTCCGGCGTTGAGGAGCGCCCGCGCGGCCGCCTGCCAGGCGGCATCCGTCGGAACCGGCGGCGACGGGAGGACGGCGCCGGCCAGGGTATCGGTCCGCATCTGGCCGTCGGCGAGCGCCGGCTGCTCGGCGAGCCAGCGCAGGAAGCGCAGGTTGGTGCGCACCCCCAGGACGAGGGTGTCGGCGAGCGCCTCGCGCAGCCTGGCCAGCGCCTCGCGGCGGTTCCCGTCGCGGACGATGAGCTTGGCGAGGAGCGGGTCGAAGCGGTCGGAGACGGCCTCCCCCTCGCGGATGCCGGCGTCGACCCGGATTCCGGCCCCCGACGGCCAGCGCAGGGCCAGCACCACGCCCGTGGCGGGGAGGTAGCCGGCCTCCGGATCCTCGGCATACAGGCGAGCCTCGATGGCGTGGCCCGCCAGGCGGACCGTCGCCTGCCCGGCGGGCAGCGGCCCGCCGGCGGCGATCCGCAGCTGGCTCTCGACGAGGTCGAGCCCCGTGACCGCCTCGGTCACGGGGTGCTCCACCTGGAGCCTGGTGTTCATCTCGCCGAAGAAGAACTCGCCGGCATCGGTCAGCAGGAACTCGACCGTTCCGGCGCCCTCGTACCCCACGTCCGCCGCGAGGCGGAGCGCGGCGGCCCCCATCCGCTCGCGGAGGGCCGGGTCCACCGTCGGTGCCGGCGACTCCTCGATCACCTTCTGGTTACGTCGCTGGGTGCTGCAGTCCCGCTCGCCGAGGTGGATCCCGTTGCCGGCGGCGTCGAAGAGCACCTGGATCTCCACGTGCCGTGGCCCGACCAGGTAGCGCTCCAGGACGAGCCGGTCGTCGCCGAAGGCCCGCGCCGCCTCGCGCCGGGAGACAGCCAGCGCCCCGGGAAGCTCCGGGCCGGCGCGAACGACCCGCATCCCCTTCCCGCCGCCTCCCGCCGACGGCTTGATGAGGATCGGGAAGCCGATGCGCCCGGCCTCGCGGGCGAGCGTGGCGTCGTCCTGGGCGTCGCCGTCGTAGCCCGGGAGGATCGCGATTCCGAGCGCCGCCGCCCGGCGCCGGGCGGCGGCCTTGTCGCCCATGGCGGCAATCGCCTCCGGCGGCGGACCGACCCACGTCAGCCCGGCCGCGGTCACCGCCGCGGCGAAGGCAGCGCTCTCGGCCAGGAACCCGTAGCCGGGGTGGACGGCATCGCATCCGCTCGCCATGGCGGCATCCACCAGCGCCGTGGCGTCGAGGAAGGAGGAGATCGTCCGGGTCTCGTCTGCCTCGGGCGGCTCCGGCTCGTCCGGGAGGCACAGGCCGACGACGCGGATGCCGAGCCGGTGCGCGGTGCGCACGATCCGGGCCGCGATCTCGCCGCGGTTCGCGACCAGCAGGGTCCGGATCGGGCGTCCCGGGGGTGGCACCCCCTCGGGGGCCGCGGCCACCAGGTCGAGCGACGAACGCGACACCCGCAGCCGCCCGCCGACCCGCGTGGCGGGCAGCCGGCCGGTCGCGATCCACCGCTGCACGGTCCGGGGCGTCACGCCCAGGGCCCGCGCCACTCCGGAGGGCGTCAGCAGCTCATCGGCCACGTCGCGATTGTCGCAGAGGCGTCGCCCCGGCTCCTCCCCCGATCACTCGCGCCAGGCTGCGGGCCGCCTGTCGAGGAAGGCGGACAGCCCCTCCTGGCCCTCGGGTGAGACGCGCTGCCGCGCGGCGATCCCGACCACCAGCTTCCGCGCCGCCGCGGGGTCGAGCCCGCGCAGCTCGCGGATCACCCGCTTCGCCGTGCGCGCGGCGGTCGGGCCGGCGCTCAGCAGCTCGGCGATCACCTCGTCGACCCTGCCATCGAGCGCGGCGGCGTCGGGGAGCACCTCGTGCACCAGGCCGATGGCCAGCGCCCGCCGCGCGTCGAACCGCTCGCCGGTCGGGAAGAGAGCGCGCGCGTTCGCCTCGCCGATCCTGGGGACCACGAACGGCGCGATGACCGCGGGCAGGATCCCCAGCTTCGTCTCGGTGAACCCGAAGACGGTGTCGGCCGTGGCGAGCACCACGTCGGAGACCGAGCAGAGGCCCATTCCGCCGCCGAGCGCGGCTCCGTGGACGCGGGCCACCACGGGCACCGCACAGCGGTCGATGGCGGCCATCATGTCGTGCAGCCTGCCGGCATCGGCCTCGTTCTCATCCAGGGTCAGGGCCATGGCCGCCCGCTGCCAGCCGATGTCGGCGCCCGCCGAGAAGGACCGTCCCTCCCCGGCCAGGACCACCACGCGAAGCGACTCGGGAGGTTCCTCGCTCAGCCGGTCGAAGGTCTCGTGGAGCGAGGCGATCAGCTCGGCGTTGAATGCGTTGCGCACCTCGGGGCGGGCGAGCGTCACCCGGGCCACCGTGCCCCGCGGCCCGCTGCGCTCGACGCGCAGCCCGAACCGGCCGCTCACGTCCGCTGCCTCCGGTAGAAGGGCCGGACGACGTTCCGGACGCTCGAGAGCAGCGGCTCGCTGAGCCACACCACGTCGGTGCCGTCCGGGACGTCGACGGTCGCGGAGGCGTCCTGGCCGCCCACCAGGCCCAGGAGCAGGTGGCGGTCGCCATCGGCCTCGGACTCCACGAGGTAGGCGCTCTGCACGTCCGACGCGGCCAGCTCGCGGGCCAGGCTCTCCTCCAGCGCCGCCGTCTCCGAGCCGGGCAGGCGCAGGGTGAGCGATGAGCGCCGGGTGGGCTCAGCCAGCGGGAGGTCGGACCCGGGTCGTCGGCCCGCGGCGAGCGCCGCGACCTCCTCGGCGCTGAACTCGTACGGCACGGGACCTGCAGGATCGAGGATCGCGGGCAGGCCGTTCGCCGCGAGGTTGGCGAAGGCGATCCGCGCGGGGATCGGCAGGCTGGCGGTCCCCGCCGGCGACCAGGCCGCCAGGGAGGCGACGGAGCCGAACAGGACGTTGACCGGGTTTCCGGCCGCGTCCCGGGCAAGCATCACGCTGATCTCGACCTCCTCGTCGTCGTTGACCGCGGACTCGAGCGCGGCCTTCGCCTCGTCCCCGTGGCTCGGCGGGACCGGCAGCAGGACGCTGCCGCTCATCAGGGTGCGGTAGAACTCGAGCAGGGCACCGCCGTCCGTGGTCCCCTGCTCCTGGGCCTCGCGGGCGGCGAGCATGGCGGCGAAGAGGTTCGCGGCGCTCGTCTCCAGGCTCCCGGTCGGGGTGGCACGGTCGTGGGAGCCGGGTGCAGGGCGCTCGTCGGGGACACCGCCGGGGAGATCGCTCACGACGCGAGGGTACCGGATCGAGCCCCGTCCGGCGCAGGGCGCGGGTGCTAGGATCGGCCCATGGTCACCGGCATCGATCACCTGGTCATCGCCGTCGAGGACCCGGACGCGGCCGCCGCCGAGCTCGAGTCTCGGGTCGGCCTGGCCTTCACCGGCGGTGGCCGTCACACGGGACTCGGCACGATCAACCGGATCGCCTTCCTCGCCGATGGTGCCTACCTGGAGCTGATTGCCGTCGAGGATCGCGACGTGGCGGCGGGGAACGTCCTGGCGCGCACGGTGATGGAGACGCTCGACCACCGCGGGGGCGGCCTGGCAGCCTACGCCCTCGTCGACGACCGGCTCGAAGACACGGTCGCCGCGCTGCGCGCCAACGGCAGCTCCATCGGCGACGCCGTGCCCGGCTCGCGCCGCCGGCCGGACGGCGAGCTCGTCGAGTGGTGGACCGCGGTGCCGGAGCGGATCGGCCCCGACGGCGTCCCGTTCCTGATCCGCCATGCGTACGCCGGCGCGGAGTGGGGGCCGCCGGCGCTCGCCGAGCGCCGGAGCTTCGTGCATCCCATCGGCAGCCCGGTGGTCCTCGAACGGCTGGACATCGCCGCGGCCGACCCGCCGGCGCTGGCTGCGCGCTACGCCCGCGAGGTGGGCGTGGAGCTGTGGGCGGTGAGCGACCTCGCGGTCTGCACCGTGGGTCGGCACACCATCCGGATCGTGCCGCAGCGCGAGATGGAGGTCCCCGCGGCGGTGGTGCTCGGCGCGGCCGTCGAGACGCCGAGCTCGACGACGCTGCTCGGGCTGCGCCTCGACGTCGAGTCGGCCGAGGTCGCCGTGGAGGCCACGGTCCCGGGGAGATAGGGGTGGCGACCGCTACATGCGAAAGACGCCGAAGCGCGTGTCGCCGATCCCCGCGTTGAGCGCGGCGCTGATCCCCATGGCCAGGACCCGCCGGGTGTCGAGCGGATCGATCACCCCGTCATCCCACAGGCGCGCGGTCGAGTAGTACGGCGACCCGGCGCGGTCGTACTCGTCCAGGATCGGGGCCTCGAACGCGTCGCGCTCGGCATCGGTCTCGAAGCCTCCGCGGACCGTGGAGAGGACCCGGGCCGCCTGGGCGCCGCCCATGACGCTGATCCGGGCGTTCGGCCACATCCACAGCTGCCGTGGCGAGTAGGCGCGCCCCGCCATTCCGTAGTTCCCGGCGCCGAAGCTGCCGCCGATGATCACCGTGAACTTCGGCACGGACGTGGTGGCCACCGCGGTCACCAGCTTGGCGCCGTCCTTGGCGATCCCCCCGGCCTCGTACTCGCGGCCGACCATGAAGCCGGTGATGTTCTGGAGGAAGACGAGCGGAATGCGCCGTTGCGATGCAAGCTCCACGAAGTGCGCCCCCTTGAGCGCCGAGCTCGAGAAGAGGATGCCGTTGTTGGCCAGGATCCCGACCGGGTAGCCCTCCAGACGGGCGAAGCCGCAGACGAGCGTCTCCCCGTAACGCTCCTTGAACTCGTGGAGCTCGCTGCGGTCGACCAGCCGGGCGATCACCTCGCGCACGTCGTAGGAGACGCGCGCATCGGCCGGGATGACGCCGTACAGGCCTTCGGGCGAGACCGATGGCGGCGCCGGGTCGCTGCGCTCCCACGGCGGCTCCGGCTTCCGCCAGGCGAGGTTGCGCACGATCGAGCGGCCGATGGCCAGCGCGTGCTCGTCGTCGAGGGCGTAGTGATCGGCCACGCCGCTGGTCACCGTGTGGACCTCGGCCCCGCCGAGCTCCTCGGCGGTCACCACCTCGCCGGTCGCGGCCTGCACCAGCGGGGGTCCGCCAAGGAA
This sequence comes from uncultured Steroidobacteraceae bacterium, assembly GCA_964452225.1. Classification (GTDB taxonomy): domain Bacteria; phylum Chloroflexota; class Limnocylindria; order QHBO01; family QHBO01; genus CAVXEH01. Next base: position 8,934 of record CAYVLM010000045.1, read on the forward strand.
GATGGTGCCGGTTCCGCGCACGATGACCGTTTCGTCGCTCATCGCCGGGACGTAGGCCCCGCCGGCGGTGCAGCTGCCCATCACCAGGGCGATCTGCGGCACGCCGCGCGCGGAGAGCTGCGCCTGGTTGTAGAAGATGCGCCCGAAGTGCTCCCGGTCCGGGAAGACCTCGTCCTGCATGGGCAGGTAGGCACCGCCCGAGTCGACGAGATAGAGACAGGGCAGGTGGTTCTCGAGCGCGACCTCCTGCGCGCGCAGGTGCTTCTTCACCGTGAGCGGGAAGTAGCTGCCGCCCTTGACCGTTGCGTCGTTGGCGACGATCACGCACTCGACGCCTTCCACGAGTCCGATGCCGGTCACGATCCCCGCGGCGGGTGCCTCGTCGCCGTACAGGCCGTTGGCGGCCAGCGGGGAAAGCTCGAGGAAGGCGCTGCCCGGGTCGATGAGCCGGTCGATGCGCTCGCGCACCGGCAGCTTGCCGCGCTCGCGGTGCCGGGCGATGCTCCGCTCGTCGCCGCCGGCGCCGCGGTCGCTGACGGCGGCCTGGCGTGCCCGCAGCTCGGTGACGAGCCGCTGCATGGCGTCGCGGTTGGCGGTGAACGCGGTCGAGGCTGTGTCCGCGGCGGACCGGAGGAGGGTCATCCTGCCCCGATTATCGCCGCGGCCCGGCGGCTCAGGCCAGGGTCACCAGCGGTGTGATCTGCGTGACGTGGGCGGTGTTGACGATGACCACGCTGACGACGTGCTCGAAGGACGGCTCGGCGGTGTGCAGGAGGTATGCCTCGGTGAGCGGCATCCAGCGCGGGCCGCGGTTCAGGAGGTGTGGCCCGATCTCGCTCCCGGCGGGAAGGTGCAGGTTGCCCGTCACGTTGAACGGCCCGGCGCTGAGCGCCGCGCGCCGCAGCCTGCGATGCAGACGCAGCTGACGGCTCGCGCGCCACTCGGGCGGCATGGCCAGGATCACCCGCTCGGTGACCAGGGTCTGCCAGTCGCCGCTCTCGAGGTCCTCGGTGCCGTCCCGGGCCGTCACGCCCGGGGGACCGGCGATGGCCTCACCGTCGATGGGTCCCGGGCTCGGACGCCAGAGACGGAGCTCGTCCTCCGCGTTCAGCAGGTCGGTGACCCGCTGGCCGCCGGCGGCGATCCAGCCGACGATCCTCGCGTCGGCGGTGTAGAGCTCGATCGG
>CAYVLM010000046.1:0-3955 GCA_964452225.1 uncultured Steroidobacteraceae bacterium
CAACCTCAAGGCCGGAGGCCGATACCGGCGCGACGGCGTCCTGCGCCAGCTGGTGGACATGCAGTACGAGCGCAACGACATGCAGCTGTCCCGCTCGCGCTTCCGGGTGCGGGGCGACGTCCTGGAGTTCGCACCGGTCTCGGGCGACTACATCGTGCGGGTCGACTTCTTCGGCGACGAGGTCGAGCGCATCGTGGAGGTGGACGACCTGACCGGCGAGGTGCTCGCGGAGCGCCGCGAGGTGAACGTCTACCCCGCGTCCCACTACGTCACGCCGCGCGACAAGCTGCTGGCGGCGATCACCGACATCGGGGCGGAGATGGAGGAGCGCGTCGGCCAGCTGGCGGCGGAGGGACGTGACCTCGAGGCGGCCAGGCTCCGCCAGCGAACCGTGTTCGACCTGGAGATGATGCGCGAGGTCGGGTACTGCTCCGGGATCGAGAACTACTCGCGCCATCTCGCCCGGCGCGAGGCGGGATCGCGCCCGTGGACCCTGATCGACTACTTCCCGACCGACTTCCTGCTGGTCGTGGACGAAAGCCACATCACGATCCCGCAGGTCCACGGCATGTACAAGAACGACCGGACGCGCAAGGAGATCCTGGTCGACTTCGGCTTCCGCCTGCCCTCGGCGCTCGACAACCGGCCCCTCACCTTCGAGGAGTTCGAGGATCACATGAACCAGGTGATCTACATGAGCGCCACGCCCGGTCCCTACGAGAGCGAGCGGGCAGACCGGGTCGTCGAGCAGTTCATTCGCCCGACCGGCGTGGTCGATCCGGTGATCGGGGTACGGCCGACATCGGGCCAGATCGACGACCTGATCGGCGAGATCCGGGATACCGTGGCGCGCGGCGAGCGCGTCCTGGTCACCACTCTCACCAAGAAGATGGCGGAGGACCTCGCCGACTACCTGGCCGAGCTCGGGATCAAGGTGCAATGGCTCCACTCCGAGGTCGACACCCTGGAACGGGTCGAGATCCTCCGCGACCTGCGGCTCGGCGTGTATGACGTGCTGGTGGGGATCAACCTCCTCCGCGAGGGACTCGACCTGCCCGAGGTGACCCTGGTGGCGATCCTCGATGCCGACAAGGAAGGCTTCCTGCGCTCGGGCGGCTCGCTGATCCAGGTCATCGGGCGGGCGGCGCGCAACGTGGGTGGCCGGGTCCTCATGTACGCCGACCGGATGACCGATTCCATGCGGGCCGCGATCGACGAGACGAACCGGCGGCGCGAGAAGCAGCTTGCCTACAACGCCGAGCACGGGATCGTGCCGGAGACGATCACCAAGGCGATCCGGGACATCAACGACGGCCTGCGCCGCGTCGCGGAGGAGCGGGCCGCGCTCGAGGTGACGACCACCGAGCCGGAGGAGCTGGCCGCCATGATGGGTCGGCTGGAGGCGCAGATGAAGGAGGCGGCGCGCAACCTCGAGTTCGAGCGGGCCGCGGCGCTGCGCGACGAGATCCTGCAGCTGCGGCGGCTTCGGGAGGAGCTTGCCGCCGCGCCCGGAACCATCCCCGCCGACGTGTACGCCGCCGCGTCGGGTGCAGACCTGGGCCCCGTGCCGGCGCCCGACGGCACTCGCCCGAGGCGGGAGGTGTTCAGCGTCGCGGCGCGGCCCAATGTCATCGCTGCCGGCAGCCGGCGACGCCCGCCGCGCCGCAGGCGTCCCTGAGCGGAGGGCTCCGCCGTGGCCGGAACCATGCCCCACGCCATCTTCGTCGAGACCGGGCTGGACGGTGGCCGGACGGTGGCCGCCTACGCGGCGGAGCTCCCCGGCTGCGCGACGTTCGCCGCGAGCGCGGACGAGGCGACCTCGGCCATGCCCCGGCGGGTGGCGGCGTTCGCAGCCTGGCTGAACCGGCACGGCGAGGAGGGGCCGACCTTCGTTGGCGACAACTGGTACGAGGTGGAGCGCGCCGCCGGCGGGGCCGCAGCGGGGGACCGCGCGACCTTCAGCCTCGACGAGCTGGCACCCTCAGCCGTGGAGTGGAGCCGCTGGCTGGGCTGGATGGAGCTGGCTCGCGAGGAGCTTGCCGACGCCGTGGACGTGGCGTCCGACGCACGGAGCGCCGGGGACGTGGCCACCGCCATCGCCATGCAGGACGAGGCCCTGGCCGCCGCGCTAACCGGCGATGGGGCCCGGGCGAACGCGGGGGGCAGCCTTGAGCCGGTCGACCGCCTGTACGTTGCCCGCGATCGCCTGACCGCGGCCCTCGAGGCGGTCGGCACGTCGGGGAGCGGCGTCCGCAGGATCCTGCGCCTGGCCATCGCCGATGACCTGCGCGCCGCCGAACGGCTGCGCGGCCAGCCGTCCGGGGGAGGTGCGGGCTGACCCGGATCGCCGCCGCGTTGCCCAAGCGCCTTCGCCACCGCGGCGAGTGGCCGCTCGGGGAGCCTCGGCGCGCACCTGCCGGATCGCCGCTGCGGGCGGCCCAGGACCGCATGCCGGGATGCGGCGACGGCAGGGTTCCCGTCCTGTCGGGGGACGGGTCGGAGCGCGCGATGCTGATCGGGCAGGCGCCGGGATGGCGCGAGATCGAGACGGGGCTGCCGTTCGCGCACGACGCCGGTCGACGGCTCGTGGGATGGCTGGAGCTGGCCGGCATCGGCGTGGAGGACTTCCGCAGGCGCTGGTACGTCACCTCCGTCGGCAAGTGCTACCCGGGGCGGCGGCCGGGAGCCTCGGTCGACTCACCGCCGTCGCGTGCCGAGATCGACCGCTGGGCACCCGTGCTGGCCGAGGAGCTGCGGCTCCTCGATCCGCGGCTCGTGGTGCTGGTGGGAGGCCTGGCCCACAGGTTCGCCTTCGGCGCGACCGCGCGCCTCGACGATCTCGTCGGGCGGCCGATGCGCTGGGAGCGTGCTCCGTCGGCCGAGGTGATCTGCCTGCCGCATCCTTCCGGGGCGTCGACGTGGCTGAACGATGCGGCGCGCGTCGAGCGCTGGCGTCGCGCCATGGTGCGGCTTGCCGCGGTGTGGGAGGCGCTGCCGGGAGGTGCGGGGTGACGCCCCCGGAGGAGATGGAGGGCGGCGTCGGTCCGCTGCCGGAGGGCGGCTACCCCGTTCCCGCCCCTCCGACCGACCCGGGTCCGACCCGTGAGCGGTGGCTCTGGACCGGGCTGGTGGTGGGCGTGGGCCTGCTTATCTTCGGCATGATGGTCTTCGGCGGCGCCGGCGGCACGCGGTCGGACCTCCAGCAGGTGAACGTCGCGGACGTGCTCTCCTCGGGGACGCTGCCGGCCCAGGAGTACGGCTCGCACGATATCCAGATCGTCGGTTGGTACGCCGCCATCATCGAGGGGTGCCAGGGGACCACGGAGAGCGGCGGCGGGAAGGCCGGCTGGCTGGAGGCTGACTGCCCGCTGCGCGTGCTGCTCCCGACCGAGCCGGCTGCAAACGCCAGCCAGGCCGATCTGCTGCGTGCCGGGCTGCGGCTCGCGGCGCCGGACAACAAGCCTTTCCCGCCACCGGCGCCGCCCGGGTCGGGCACCGCCGGGCTCGAGCAGCTGGTCTTCCAGGGCCATTTCGACGACGCCACTGCCGCCTCGTGCTCCGCCGCCCTGCTGGTCGAATGCCAGAACACGTTCGTCGTGTCCACCTACACGGGGCAGATCAAGTGATAAACAGAACAGGCGTTCACACGGGTCTGATAGCATAGCCCGCGATGCCTTCCGACCGGATCGTCGTGCGCGGCGCACGTGAGCACAACCTCAAGAACGTCGACGTGGAGATGCCCCGCGACCGGCTGATCGTCATCACCGGTCTCTCCGGATCGGGGAAGTCGAGCCTGGCCTTCGACACGATCTACGCGGAGGGGCAGCGCCGCTACGTCGAGTCCCTGTCCGCCTACGCGCGGCAGTTCCTCGGGCGGATGGAGAAGCCGGACGTCGACCAGATCGACGGCCTCTCCCCGGCGATCAGCATCGACCAGAAGGGCGCCTCGCGGAAC
>CAYVLM010000046.1:3965-7908 GCA_964452225.1 uncultured Steroidobacteraceae bacterium
ACCGAGATCTACGACCATCTTCGCCTCCTCTTCGCCCGCATCGGACGCATGCACTGCCCGATCTGCGGCCGCGAGATCACCCGCCAGACCGTGGAGCAGATGGTCGACCAGGTGTACGAGCTTCCAGAGGGGACGCGGCTGATGCTCATGGCGCCGCTCGTCAGGGACCGGAAGGGCGAGCACGAGAAGGTGCTCGCCGGCGCCAGGCAGGCCGGATTCGTCCGGGTGCGGGTGGATGGCGAGCTCCGCGACCTCGACGAGGAGATCAGCCTCGACAAGAAGTACAAGCACAGCCTCGACGTGGTGGTCGACCGCCTCGTGGTCCGCCACGGCGACGCCGCCGAGGCGGACGGGCTGCGGCCGGACGCCAGCCGCATGGCCGACTCGATCGAGACGGCGCTGCGCCTCTCGGACGGGACCCTGCTGCTTCACCTCCCGGACGAGGGGCCGAAGGGCACCGACCGGTTGTTCAGCGAGCGCTACGCCTGCCCCGAGCACGGGGGCAGCTTCGAGGAGCCGGCGCCCCGCAACTTCAGCTTCAACTCGCCCCACGGCGCCTGCCCCGGCTGCACGGGCCTCGGCAGCCGCCTGGAGATCGACCCGGACCTGGTGCTGCCGAACAGGGACCTCTCGATCCGCGAGGGAGCCGTGCTGCCGTGGCGGCGGATGGCGATCACCGACTCCTGGTTCACGAAGATCATCGAGTCGGTGGCGACCCACTACGGCTTCCGCACCGACGTGCCGGTCCGGGACCTGCCCGATTCCGCGCTCGAGATCCTCCTGCGTGGCAACCGCGGGGAGCGGGTCAACGTCCTGTACACCACCCGGCAGGGGGCGCAGCACACCTTCAGCACCACTTTCGAGGGGGTCGTCCCCAACCTGGAGCGGCGCTACCGGGAGACCGGCTCGGAGATGGTCAAGACCGAGATCGAGCGCTACATGACCACCCGTCCCTGCCCGACCTGCAACGGGATGCGCCTCAAGCCGGAGGTGCTGGCCATCACCATCGGCGGGCGGAACATCATCGAGACGACCCAGCTGTCGGTGACCGAGGCGCTGCGCTGGTACGAACGGCTGCCGAACCGGCTGACCGATCGGGAGAACCAGATCGCGCGCCAGGTGCTCAAGGAGATCCGCGCCCGCCTCGGATTCCTGGTCGACGTGGGCCTGGACTACCTCACCCTGGATCGCGCGAGCGGCACGCTCTCCGGGGGCGAGGCGCAGCGGATCCGGCTCGCAACCCAGATCGGCTCGTCCCTGATGGGAGTCCTCTACATTCTCGACGAGCCCTCGATCGGGCTGCACCAGCGGGACAACGACCGTCTCATCGGGACCCTGGTCAGGCTTCGTGACCTGGGGAACACGCTCATCGTGGTGGAGCACGACGAGGACACGATCCGGTCGGCCGACTGGGTGATCGACATCGGTCCGAGGGCGGGGGAGCACGGCGGGGAGCTGATCCACTCCGGGTCGCTCGAGGGTCTCCTGGCGAACCCGCGCTCGATCACCGGTGCCTACCTGCGCGGGGATCGGACGATCCCGGTGCCGTCCCGTCGCCGCGCAGGCAACGGGGAGTGGCTCACCGTGATCGGCGCCCGGGAGAACAACCTGCAGGGGATCGACGTCGCCTTCCCGCTGGGCCGCTTCGTCACCGTCACCGGGGTGTCCGGCTCGGGCAAGTCGAGCCTGGTGGCGCAGATCCTCTACCCGGCCCTGGCGCAGGTGATCTGGCGATCCCGCGAGCCGGCCGGCAAGCACGACCGGATCGTGGGCATCGAGGCGATCGACAAGGTGATCGAGATCGACCAGAGCCCCATCGGCCGGACGCCGCGGTCGAACCCGGCAACCTACACGGGCCTCTGGACACCGATGCGGGAGCTGCTTGCCGCGGTGCCCGAGTCCCGGCTGCGGGGCTACAAGCCGGGACGCTTCAGCTTCAACGTGAAGGGCGGGCGGTGCGAAGCCTGCCAGGGCGACGGGATCGTGCAGATCGAGATGCACTTCCTGCCCGATGTCTACGTGTCGTGCGAGGTCTGCAAGGGCAAGCGCTACAACCGCGAGACGCTCGAGATCCACTACAAGGGCAGGAACGTCGCCGAGATCCTGGAGATGACGGTGGACGAGGCCCTCAGCTTCTTCGAGGCAGTGCCGGCGATCCGCAACAAGCTGCAGACGCTCCACGACGTGGGGATGGGCTACATCCACCTTGGCCAGCCCGCGACCACCCTCTCCGGCGGCGAAGCGCAGCGCGTCAAGCTCGCCACCGAGCTGTCCAAGCGGTCCACGGGGAAGACCTTCTACATCCTCGACGAGCCGACCACCGGCCTCCACTTCGACGACGTGTCACGGCTGCTGAAGGTCCTGGGCCGGCTGGTCGACGCGGGGAACACCGTGGTTGTCATCGAGCACAACCTCGACGTGGTCAAGTCCGCGGACTGGGTGATCGACCTGGGGCCCGAGGGAGGCGACGGCGGTGGCCGGGTGGTCGCCACGGGGACGCCGGAGGAAGTGGCGGCGAACCCCGGGTCGTACACGGGGCGCTACCTTCGCGACGTTCTCCCCAAGCTGGCAGTGGGCGGTCGTCGTGGCCGAAGCCGACGGCGCGAGGCGGTCCCGGCCTGACGACCCCCGTATGATCGTGCAACGAGGGCCCCTTGTTGTGCCCTTGGCCGAGCTGCTCCGTGAGGTTCGCCCAGATGGCTATCGCCGCTCTCGTCGTCATTGGCATCATCCTGGTGGTCCTTGGCATCTTCGCCGGCGGCAACCTCTACGTCCTCACCCTCGGGGTGGTGGCGCTTGTTGCGGCTGGCGGCTACCAGGTGCTCGCCATGCGCCGCGGCAAGTGAGCCGTAACCGATGAGCCGCCGGAGCAGGCCCTGCGCATGGTGACCCGTGCCGAGGCTCTCGCCCTGCTCAACGAGTGGAACCAGAACCCCTCCCTCCGCAAGCACGGGCTGCTCGTCGAGGCGGGCGTCCGCGGCTATGCGGCCGACGACGGCCAGGATCCGGATACCGTGGAGCGCTGGGGGATGGCCGGGCTGCTGCACGATCTCGACTACGAGCGCTTCCCGGACGCCGCGACGCACGGCGCCATCGGGGCCGATGAGCTCGAGCGGCGCGGCTATCCCGGGGAGGTGGTCGACGCGGTCCGGCGTCACAACGACGCGCTCGGGATCCCGCGCTCGACGCGGCTCGATCACCTGGTCTACGCCTGCGATGAGCTCGCGGGGTTCCTGGTGGCGGTCGCGCTCATGCGCCCCTCGCACCGGCTGGCCGACGTGGAGCCCCGGAACGTGCGCAAGAAGATGAAGGACCGCGGCTTCGCCCGTGCGGTTCCGCGCGAGATGCTCCTCGCCGGCGCCGACGAGCTGGGGCTCGACTTCGACGAGCACGTCACCCGGATGGTGCGCTACCTCTCGGTCGTGGCCTCGGAGGTCGGCCTGTAGCGGGCACGAGCCCCATCTCCGACACGAATCGCGACGGGCGGGCCGGGTCAAACGCAAGGATCAGCCGCGCGGTGGCTCGGGTGACCGCCACGTATGCCAGCCGGCGCTCCTCCTCGACAGCCCGCGCCGGGTCGGCCGCCTCGGCCAGGGCCCGGCGGTTGGGGAATCGCTCCTCCTCGAAGCCGACAACGATGACCGTCGGCCACTCGCGTCCCTTGGCGCCGTGCACGGTCACCAGCTCGATCGGCGCCGTCGGGTCGTGCAGGCGCTCCAGGCGCTCGCGAACACGGTGCGCGGCTTCGAGGAACGCCTTCAGCGTGGTGAACCCCACCGACCATCCGGCCAGGGCGTCCAGGGCAGCGTGATCGTCGTCCGAGAGGTCGTCCGGCTCATCGATCCGTCGCCATCCGCGTTCCGCCCGCGCCGTCATCACCGCACCGAAGGGGCGAGCCTCCGAGGGGCGTCTCTCCAGGTTCGCCAGCAGCGTGCGAACGCTG
>CAYVLM010000046.1:7918-9778 GCA_964452225.1 uncultured Steroidobacteraceae bacterium
GAAGGGGCCGGCAACGCTGCTGGCGTGCGGGGTGTCCCGCCGCACCAGGGCCAGCACGATGGGCGCGAGCTCCGCCCGGGTCCGTGCCAGGAAGCTCGTGCCCGATCCGTCCGCGGACGAGGCCAGAGCAATGTCGACGAGGCGGTCCGGCCAGTCGAGCGCATCGGTGTGGACCGCCCGGAGCGAGGAAGGGCCCGGCCCGGCGGCACCCGCCACCGGCCCGCGGCTGCGGGACCCCACGTGCCGCGATCCGGCCTCGATCCGCTTCGGAAACCGCTCGTGGTTGACCGCGATCAGACGCGCCGACGCGCGTACCACCTGCGGTGGGCAGCGGTAGTTGGTGGCGAGCTGCACGCGCCGCGCATCCGGGTAGTCGTACGAGAAGTCCAGGATGCGGCGCACGTCCGCCAGCCGCCATGCGTAGATCGTCTGGTCATCGTCGCCGACCACGAAGAGGTTTCGCTCCGGCTCCGCCAGGAGGCGCACCAGCCGGAGCTGGGCAGCGTCGACATCCTGGAACTCGTCGACACAGACGTGGCTGAAGCGGGCCTGCCAGCGGCGGGTAGCGCCTGCGTCACGCTCGAGCCGCTCCGCCGCCTCCACGACCAGGTCGTCGAAATCGCGCATCCCACGGAGGGCCAGAAGCCGGGCGTACTCCTCGAGGACGGGCTCGGCCTCGGGCGGTACCGGTCGTCCCTCGATCTTCCGCGCCGACAGCCATCCGTCGAGCGCGGCGACGGGCGGTGGCGGTGGGGCGTCTCCCGGGCGACCCCGCGCGACCGCGCGCCGTGCGGCGCGGAGCAGGGGCTGGCGGTCCGCGAGGAGCTGCACGCGCGGAGATCCGTCAAGCAGGACCTGGCGAGCCAGTGCGTGGAGGGTGCGCACCTCGATTGCCGCTGCACCGAGCATGAGAGGGCCGAGCCGGGCGCCGATCCGGGCACGCAGCTCCTGCGCCGCCTCGCGGTTGAACGTCACGACGCAGATGTGTTCGGGCGGCGTCCCGATGCTCATCAGATGCCCGAGGCGAGCGATCAGGGTCGTCGTCTTGCCGCTCCCGGCGGGGGCGATAATCTGCGCCGGGCCGGGCGGCAGCGTCGCGGCCGCGCGCTGCTCGGGGTCGAGGGCCGCCAGCATGGCGCGGACGCCCTGGGCAACCCTATCGGGGCCACTGCCTGTGCCGGGCGCGGGGAGGAGGGCCATCGGCTCAGGATGGGACGGCGAGATTACTCGCCCATTCGTTGGCGCTTACCGGCCGGTGGGTCGGGGCAGGCCGCAGTCCGCGCCGACGGCCGGCAGTGGCTATCCTGTCGCAGCCCCCTGCGGCCGGCGATCGAAGGCGCCGAGTCCACGGGCAGCGAACGAGGCTCCACCCGGGAAATGCCTGCCGCATGATCCGACGCAATCGTCCACGGCGCCTCGCTGTGCCGACTGCCGCGGCTCGCCGTGCCCAGCTGGAGCCGCCTGGGCCGGCGCCACAGGACGAACCAGCGACCAAGAGCGTGGAAGCGCCCCCACTCTCTCAGGTACGGCGGCGGGTGCGTCCCAGGCGGGTTCTCCTCGTGGGGGCGGTGCTGCTCGTCGGCGTGGTCGTCATCGGATCGGTCCTGCTCTGGCAGCGCGTGAGCGCCTTCAATGCCGAGGTGTCGAGCGCCTCGTCCGTCTCGAGCGTCCTATTCGGGCCGCTCGGTGGGCAGGAGCGCGTCAACGTGCTCCTGATCGGCTACTCGGGTGACCCGAATCACGGTGGCACGTACCTCGCCGATTCGCTGAACATTATCAGCGTCGATCCCACCACGAACACCACCACGCTGATTCCCATTCCGCGCGACGTCTGGATCCAGGGCCTGGCCGAGATGCCCC
>CAYVLM010000047.1:0-9774 GCA_964452225.1 uncultured Steroidobacteraceae bacterium
ATCAGCGAGCTGATGACCGGCGGCGTGAGCGCGTCCGATGAGTTCGTCGAGCTCTACAACCCGACGGGAGCGGAGCTCCCGGTGGAGGGCCTGGAGCTGGTGTACGTGACGGCCAGCGGCGCCACCGTCACCCGCAAGGCGACCTGGGCGGCCGGCGCTTCCGGGGTTCCGGCGTGGAGCCATCTGCTGATCGCCAATGCGGTGGGCGCCTACGCCGCGATCGCCGATCTCACCTACAGCAACGGCCTCTCGGCGAGCGGCGGCAGCCTGGCGCTGCGCGACCAGGGAGCAGTGACGGCGATCGACGCGGTGGGATGGGGCGCGGCCACCACCTGGCTCGAAGGCAGTCCGGCCCCGGCGCCCACCGCGGGGACGAGCCTCGAACGGCTGCCCGGTGGAGCCTTCGGCTCGACCCAGGACACTGGTGACAACCTCGCCGACTTCGTCGTCAGCTCCACCCCGGATCCCCAGGACGCCGCCGCGCCTCCCGTGGTCCCGCCCGGCGAATCGGCGTCCCCCTCGCCGTCCTCGAGCCCGACCCCACCGCCCACCCCGACGCCGACGCCGTCGTCGACCGCAAGTCCCACGCCGACCGCAAGTCCCACGCCGACCGCGAGCCCCACGCCGACCGCAAGTCCCACGGCAACACCGACGCCGACCCCCACGGCCACGCCCACCGTCAGTCCCACTCCCAGCCCCACGCCCACGCCGACCCCCACGCCGACCCCCACGCCGGAGACGCTCTCCATCCTGCAGGCCAGGAACCTCGCCGATGGCTCGGCGGCACGCATCAGCGGCATTGCGCTCATGGGCTCCGACCTGGCGGACGGCGGTGGATGCGTGACCGACGGGACAGCCGGCATCGCCGTCCTCCCGGACGGCGTGTCATTCGCCCAGGGTGACCTGGTCACGGCGGACGGCACCGTGGACGACCGCTACGCGCAGCGCACGCTTCGCGTGGACGCGTCGGGGCTGCAGATCCTGGGCGCCGGGACTCAGCCGGTGCCGGCGGAGACCACCACCGGCGCGGTCGGAGAGGCGGTCGAATGCCGCCTCGTCCAGCTTGCCGGGACCGTTGTCGGAGCGCCGGCCGAGCTCACCAGCGGCCTTGCCTACGATGTCGACGACGGGACCGGAGCCATTCGCGTGCTGGTCGCCGGTGCGGCCGGCATCGAGACGACCGCCTGGACTCCCGGCAGCCGCATCGCCCTCGTCGGGGTGGTGGGGCAGCGCGACTCGAGCGGCAGCGGCACGGGTGGATACCGAGTGCAGCCGCGGGGTGCGGAGGACGTCCTCTCGGTCGAGCCTCCCGCGTCACCGACGCCGTCACCGGCACCGTCCAGCTCTCCGAGCCCTGGCGCCTCCGCGTCGCCCGCTCCCGACCTGGTGAGCATCGCGGTCGCCCGGGCCGCGGCGACTGGAACCCACGTGCGCGTGCGCGGCGTGGTCACGCTCCAGAACGCGCTGGTGGACGACCCGACCGCGGTCATCCAGGATGCCAGCGGCGCCATCGTCCTGCGCCTGGGCGACAACGCGGGGCGCGTGTCGCTCGGAACACTGGTCGAGGTCGTAGGCGTCCGCTCCACCAAGTCGGGAATGGAGACCATCCGCACCGACGTCCAACCGGTCGTGCTGGGCGACGCCGCCGAGCCAGAGCCGCCCGACATCGCCACCGGCGCCCTGGGCGAGGACGCGGAGGCGACCCTGGTCCGGGTGCGTGGCACGGTCACGGGTGCGCCGGTGCGCTCGACGGCCGGCAACCTGGCCTTCACGATCGACGACGGGAGCGGGGAGCTGCGCGTGACGCTGTTCGCGTCGGCGGGCTTCACCGGCACCGTCATCGATCGCGGTGCGCGACTCGAGATCGTGGGCGTGGTTGGGCAGGTCACCACCGGCGCCAAGCCGGATCGGGGGTACCGGCTGTGGCCCCGCGGCCCCGCGGACATCGTGCTGATCTCGGCAGCTCCGACGGGGCAGGTCTCCGGCGAGGCGAGCTCCCCCGGGGCCACGCGTTCCACGGCCGGTGGCGGGAGTCCATCGACCACCGCGGATGCGACGACCGCGGACGTACCGCTCCCCGTTCTGGCCCTCGAGGCGGGACCCGCCGCCGTGGTGTCCGGCTCCCGGGAGGTCCTCGACGGCGACTCGACAGGCCTTGCGGCATCGGCCCCGAGCGACGTCGGCTCCGGGTCCGTCCAGCGGCCCGCATTCGCGCTCCTTCTCCTCGCCGCCGCCCTGGCGCTCGTGCTCGCGGCGGCTGCCTGGCGCACCGGCGCGCTGGGGCGGGGATGGGAGGCGCTGGTCGCCACCCCGGCTGAGGACCGCGTGCCGGAGGGCTGACAGCGGCGGCCACCGCCCGGTCAACGCGTCGAATGCACTCTCATCCTGCGCTCGTCCCGCACGCGGTCACGCTCACGGCGAGCGTATACTCCCCGCCGACCTCGCCGGTCACGCCGAGGATGGAGGGGCTGCCAATGACCGAGCTCTCCCGCGCCGATGCGCCGCTAACGGGTGCCCGCCAGTATCACATCGCCCTCGAGCGGGGCGAGCTCGCCGAGTGGATCCTGCTCGTCGGGGACCCGGGGCGGGTGCCAAAGGTCGCGGAGCGATTCGACGCCGTCGAGCTCGAGCGCAGCAACCGCGAGATCGCCACCGCCACCGGGAGCTTCCGGGGCATGCGCTGCTCGGTCATGTCGACCGGGATGGGGAGCGACAGCGTGGAGATCGTGCTCGCCGAGGTGATGGAGATCACCGAACGGCCCACGTTCATCCGCGTCGGCTCGTCCGGAGCGCTGCAGCCGGAGATCGCCCTTGGCGACCTGGTGATCTCGACCGGCTCCGTGCGGCTGGAGAACACGACCAGCTTCTACGTCCACGACGGATACCCGGCGATCGCCCACCGCGACGTGGTCTGGGCCCTCGAGATGGCCTGCCGCCAGCTCGGGATTCCCTACCACGTTGGCCTGACGGCGACGGCGTCCGGCTTCTTCGCCGGGCAGGGACGTGCGATGCGCACGCTCCCCGTTCGCTATCCTGAGCTCGCAGAGGAGCTGCGGCGCCAGCGCGTCGCGAACCTCGAGATGGAGTCGTCGGCACTATTCGTGCTGGCGGGTCTGGCGGGACTGCGGTCCGGAACCGTCTGCGCCGCGTATGCGCAGCGGACGGACGGCACGTTCCTCGAAGGCGCGGCAAAGGAGGCCGCCGAGGCACGCTGTATCGATGCCGGACTGGCCGGCATCCACCTGCTCTGGGAGCTCGACTCGCGCGACGGGTCGGACGCCCTGGCCAGATGGTCGGCGCTGGTCGGCCGGTCAGGCAGGTAGCAGCAAACCGAACACCCCGTCCCGCACCTGCGGAGACGGCCATGAAGGAGGCACCATACCGATGGCGACCCAGGCCTACTGCGTGAAGTGCAAGGCGAAGCGCGAGATGAACAACGAGCACAAGATCACGATGAAGAACGGCAAGCCGGCGACCGAAGGCGTCTGCCCGGTCTGCGGCACCAAGATGTTCAAGATCGGGGGCTGACGAAGCCCGACCGATCGCGATCAGCGATCCGTTCTCGCTCGGCCGCGCGGCAGGGCCACCGACCTGATCGGTGAGCCGGCCCGCGGCCGAGCTCGTCTTGCGGGCCGCTAGAATGGGGTCCAGTGGATGCAGGAGCCGCCAAGCCGGTCCTGGCGATCGATCTCGGCGGCACGCAGATCCGCGCCGCGCACGTCGCCCCTGACCTGACCGTCTCGGCTCGCCGTGCCGTGCCGACCGAGGAGCGTGACGGCCCCGAGGCGGTCATCGCCCGGATCTGCGCGCTGGCCAACGACGTTCGGGAGGTGATTGCCGCCGAGGGGCTTGAGGCCCCGTGCGGCATTGGTATCTCCGCGCCCGGACCGCTCGACCCGTGGCGCGGAGTCGTCGTCTCCCCGCCCAACCTCTCCGGCTGGGTCGACATCCCGCTGGCCGACCGGGTGCAGGGGGCGACCGATCTGCCGACCCTCCTCGAGCGCGACACGAATGTGGCCCTCATGGCCGAATGGCGATACGGGGCGGCAAGAGGCGCGGACGATGCGATCTACGTGACCGTATCGACCGGCATCGGCGGCGGGATCGTCACCCACGGAGTGCCGCTCCAGGGGAGCGACAACACCGCCGGCGAGGTAGGGCACATGACCGTTGACCTCGATGGCCCGCTGTGCGGTGACGGAATGCCCGGTCATGCAGAGGCCATCGGCTCTGGGACGGCGATCGCCCGGGAGGGACGATCGGCCCTGGAACGCGGCGAGGCACCGATCCTCGCCGGGCTCCTCGCCTCGCCCGACGTGGTCGACGCGGCGCTCGTGGCCCGGGCGGCCGACGCCGGCGACCCCACCTGCCAGGCGATCTACGAACGAGCCTACGTAGCGGTGGGGGCGCTCTGCGCGAGCCTGGTGATGGCACTCAATCCGCAGGTCATTGTGATCGGGGGCAGCATTGCGGCCCATCGGCCGCAGCTGTTCGATGCGGTGCGCCGCGAGATCGACCTTCGCGCCTACCCCGGTCCGGGGAAGCGCGCGCGGGTCACGCCGGCCCGCTTCGGCGACGACGTGTCGCTGATCGGCTCGCTGCCGATCGTGAACGAGCGCCGCGACGACCCGACCTACCGCCGCTCGCCGGGCGGCGAGACGATCCCGCCCGGCGATACCTGATATGGAGGAACCTTGGTGAGCACCCGAATCGGCATCAACGGCTTCGGCCGCATTGGCCGCCAGTCCCTGAAGGCGATCCTGGAACGGCACGGCGACACCCTCGAAGTGGTGGCCATCAACGACATTGCTCCGGTGGCCACCAACGCCCACCTCATGAAGTACGACTCGACGTACGGGCGCTTCAACGGTGAGGTGAGGGCAGCCGAGGACGCGATCTGGGTCAACGGCAAGGAGATCCGCGCCTTCAGCGAGAGGGACCCCGCGGCGCTCCCGTGGGGCGACCTTGGCGTGGACGTCGTGATCGAGTCGACGGGCATCTTCACCGATGCGACCAAGGCGGCCGCGCACCGCGACGGCGGCGCGAAGAAGGTGATCATCACCGCGCCGGCCAAGAACGAGGACCTGACCGTCGTCCTGGGCGTGAACGAGGCAAGCTACGACAACGCCAAGCACAACATCATCAGCAACGCCAGCTGCACGACGAACGGCCTGGCCCTGCCGACCAAGGTGATCCTCGACACCTTCGGGATCGAGTCGGGCCTGATGACCACCGTCCATTCGTACACGAACGACCAGAACGTGCTCGACGTGGTGCATCGCGACCTCCGCCGGGCCCGCAGCGCGGGGCAGAACATCATCCCCACCACGACCGGGGCCGCGAAGGCGCTGGCGCTCGTGCTCCCCGAGCTGAAGGGCAAGTTCAACGGGTTCTCGCTCCGGGTTCCGACGCCGACGGTGAGCGTCAACGACCTGGTGGTCGTGACCACCAGGCCGGTCAGCCCCGAGGCCGCGAACGAGGCCTTCAAGGCGGCGGCGTCCGGCACGATGCGCGGTCTGCTTGGCTACACGGAGGAGCCGCTGGTCAGCATGGACCTCAAGGGCGACGAGCGCTCGAGCATCGTGGACGGGCTCTCGACCATGGGGATCGGTGATCACTTCCTCAAGGTGATCGCCTGGTACGACAACGAGTGGGGCTACAGCTGCCGGGTGGCGGACCTCGCACAGTACGTCGCCGAGCGCTTGTGAGCGCCGCAGCCATGAACAAGCAGACGGTTCGCGACGTCGATGTCGCGGGCAAGCGGGTCTTCCTGCGTGCCGATCTGAACGTGCCGCTCGACGACGGCAAGATCACCGACGACACGAGGATCCGCGCGTCGCTTCCCACGATCGTCTACCTCCTGGAGCGTGGTGCGAGCGTGGTGCTCGCCAGCCATCTCGGCCGGCCGAAGGGCAAGGTGAACGACGCCCTGCGCCTCAAGCCGGTCGCGGACCGGCTCTCCGAGCTCCTCGGGCGACCCGTGCGCATGACGGGGGACGCCCTCGGCCCGGGCGTGCACGACGCGGTGGGCAAGCTGCGGCCGGGTGAGCTGATCCTGCTCGAGAACCTCCGCTTCCACGCGGAGGAGGAGGCGAACGACCCGGAGTTCGCGCAGTCGCTCGCCGACCTCGCCGACCTCTACGTGAACGACGCCTTCGGCTCGGCGCATCGCGCCCACGCCTCGACGGAGGGGATCACCCACTTCCTGCCCAGCGTGGCCGGGCTCCTCCTCGAGCGCGAGGTCGACGCCCTGAGCAGCATCCTCGAGCGGCCGCCGAAGCCGTTCCACACCGTCATCGGCGGGGCCAAGATCTCCGGCAAGCTCGAGGTACTCGAGGCGCTCGTCTCCCGGTGCCAGGCGATCCTCGTCGGCGGCGGGATGGCGAACACGTTCCTGGCCGCCAAGGGCCTGTCCCTTGGCAAGAGCCTCGTGGAAACCGAGCAGATCGAGAACGCGAAGAAGATCATGGTCGAGGCGCGCCGCAAGCGGATGCGCCTCATGCTTCCCACCGATGCCGTGGTGGCGGCGCAGCTGCACCCGCGGGCGCAGCGGCGGGTCGTGTCGGTCAGCGAGGTCCCGAGGGACTGGAGCGTGGTCGACATCGGCCCGCGCACGATCGCGGCCTATACCGAGCACCTGGCCAAGGCCAGGACCATCTTCTGGAACGGACCGATGGGGGTCTTCGAGATCGCGCCCTTCGCGGAGGGCACGAACGCGATTGCCCGCTACCTCGCCGAACGGACCGCGGTCGGCGTCGTCACCGTCGTCGGCGGGGGCGACAGCGTGGCCGCCGTGGACCAGCTCGGCGTGGCGGGGCAGATGACCCACGTCTCGACGGGCGGGGGCGCCTCGCTGGAGTTCGTGGAGGGCAAGACCCTCCCCGGCGTGGCGGCCCTTGCCGACAAGGAGGCATAGATCTCATGACGACCCTGATCGAGGACGTCGCTGCACGCGAGGTGCTCGACTCACGCGGCAACCCGACGGTGGAGGTCGACGTGTTCCTGGACGACGGGACCGTCGGCTCGGCCATCGTCCCATCGGGTGCCTCCACCGGTGCCCACGAGGCGGTGGAGCTGCGGGACGGCGACACCGCCCGCTACGGCGGCAAGGGCGTGCTGCGGGCGGTGCGCAACGTGAACGAGACGATCCGCCCCGAGCTGCTCGGGTCGGATGCGGTGGACCAGGTGAGCATTGACCGGCTCCTGATCGCCCTGGACGGGACTCCGAACAAGGGCGAGCTCGGCGCGAACGCGCTCCTTGGCGTCTCGATGGCGGTGGCCCGCGCCGCCGCCAACGGGCTCGGGCTGCCCCTCTACCGCTACCTGGGCGGTGTCGGGGCCGCCGTGCTGCCGGTGCCGCAGGTGAACATCCTCAACGGCGGCAAGCATGCCCTGGACTCCACGGACTTCCAGGAGTTCATGATCACCCCGCTCGGGGCTCCGAGCTTCCGGGAGGCGCTGCGCTGGGCGTCGGAGACGTTCCACGCGCTGGGGAAGCTCCTCCGCGAGCGCGGCTTCGTGACCACGGTGGGGGACGAGGGCGGCTATGCCCCGAGCCTGGAGTCGAACGAGGCGGCCATCGCCCTGGTGGTCGAGGCGATCGAACGGGCGGGCTACGCCCCGGGCGAGCAGATCGCGGTGTGCCTTGACCCGGCGACGAGCGAGATCCTCGACGGCACGGACTATGTCCTCGCCAAGGAGGGTCGACGCCTGACCAGCGAGGAGCTGATCGACTTCTGGGAGGACTGGATCGGGCGGTACCCGATCGTCAGCCTGGAGGACGGCCTGGGCGAGGACGACTGGGCAGGATGGACGGCGCTCAACGCGCGGCTCGGCGGGCGCGTCCAGAACGTGGGCGACGACCTGCTGGTCACGAACACCGACCGGCTGGCACGCGGCATCCGGGAGCGGACGTGCAACGCGATCCTGATCAAGCTCAACCAGATCGGCACCGTGACGGAGACCATCGAGGCGGTCGAGATGGCGCACCGCGCCGGCTGGCGGACCGTGATCAGCCACCGCTCGGGCGAGACGGAGGACACCACCATCGCCGACCTCGCCGTGGCGCTGAACACGGGGCAGATCAAGACCGGGTCCATCCAGCGCAGCGAGCGGATCGCCAAGTACAACCGGCTGCTGCGCATCGAGGAGGAGCTCGGCGACGCGGCTCGCTTCGCGGGGCGTGGCGCCTACGCCGCGGCGTCGGCCGGCTGAGGAGGCCGATGGCGGAGCCGGAGCGCGCCCTGCGACCGCACGAGGCGCTCAACCGCGCCTACTGGGACGCGGCCGCGGACGAGTACCAGGCGCTCCACCAGGAGCAGCTGGCTCGCGGGGAGGTGTGGGGCATCTGGCAGATCCCAGAGGACGAGCTGCGGATCCTCGGGGATGTCGCGGGGCGCGACGTGATCGAGCTCGGCTGCGGGGCGGCCCAGTGGTCGATCGCCCTGGCCCGGCGCGGCGCGCGCCCCGTCGGGGTGGACCTTTCCGCAGCGCAGCTGCAGCACGCCCGTCGCCTCCAGGAGGAGGCTGGCCTGGCGTTTCCGCTGCTGCAGGCCAGTGCGGAGGCGGTGCCGCTGCCGGACGCCGCCTTCGACATCGCCTTCTGCGACCACGGGGCCTTCACCTTCGCCGATCCATACCGGACCGTGCCTGAGGCGGCTCGCCTGCTCCGCGACGGCGGCCTCCTGGCCTTCAACATGAGCACGCAGCTTCTCGACCTGTGCTGGCCGCCCGAGACCGAGGAGGTTACCGATCGGCTCTGGATCGACTATTTCGGGCTCCACGAGGTGCCGACCGACGAGCCCGACCACGTCGAGTTCAACCTGCCGTACGGCGAGTGGATTCGGCTCTTCCGGCGCTCGGGGTTCGTGGTCGAGGATCTCGTTGAGCTGCGACCAGACGCCGACGCGGTCAGCAGCTACCGGAGCGAGGCGGCCCGGGCCTGGGCTCGACGATGGCCCATGGAGCAGATCTGGAAGGTTCGCAGGCTGCCGCGACGCGCGTGACGCCTTCGGGCCGACGCCGGGGGCCGAGGGCTCAGGACTCCGGGTTTTCGGGGTCCTTGCTCTTCGTGCGGCGCTTGGCCGCGGTCGCCTCGCGGGTCGCGCGGGTGACGGCCACCTTGGCCTTCCCGGCGGCGGTGCGGGGACGATCGGCGGCCTTTCCGGCGGCGGCCTTGCTTGCCTTCGCCGCCGCGACCTTCTTGCGCTGCGCCGTCTTGCTCGCGGCGGTCTTGCGGCGGGGTCCCGTCTCGGCCGCCTCGAACAGGTGAGCCGCATTCACCTTGGCCATGAGCCGGCTCTTGCGGCGAGCGGCGTTATTGGGATGGATGATCCCCTTGGCGGCAGCTCGGTCGAGGGCGCTGATCGCGTCGGTGACCGCCTCCTGCGCATCGCCTTCACTGCGTCCGAGCGCGATGTTCGACGCGTTCTGGACGAGCGTCTTTGCCGCGCTTCGAGCGCGGCGGTTGATGGAACGGCGGCGCAGCGAGTGCCGCACGCGCTTGAGCGCCTGCGGCGTCCGGGTGCCCTTCCAGGTTCGAGCCGTTCGTGCCACGTGGATCCTCGGTGCGAGCTGAGGCAGACAATCAACAGCGCCGCCGAGGCGGCGCTTCGGCGCCGGAGTATACCATCGGACCCCCCGGCGGGCCACCGAAGGTCCCTCGACACGGGGTGGCGGCTCGGGCAGAATGCGCAACATTCCCGACCGCTGCAGCGTCGGGTGAGGGGAAACCCGCAGGAGAAGAAAGGACGCTGACCAGCGGTGCGGCCGTGC
>CAYVLM010000048.1:0-9668 GCA_964452225.1 uncultured Steroidobacteraceae bacterium
CGCCACCAGTATCGGGCAGCTGACGGGCACCGGCGTTCCGGATGTGGCAGCCTGACGCCAATGCCCGGTACCTGTCATGCCCGCCCGCGCCGGCGACGGCGCCTGAGAGGGTCGCTGCTCCCCGCCTTCGTGCTGCTGACGGCCCTTGTGGTCGGCGGGGTCGTGCTCGTCACCTCCCTGCCCAGCGTGGATCTCACGGGCCGGCGCATCCCATGGATCGCGCTGGAGGCCTACCGCACCGCGGCGAGCGAGGCACGCAGCACGATCGACAACTGCGACATCGACTGGACCGTGCTCGCCGCGCTCGGCAAGGTCGAGTCGGACCATGGCCGCGTGAACGGGCCCCGGACCATTGCGCCGGACGGAACGGTCTCGCCGCCGATCATCGGCCCGGCGCTGGACGGAACGCACGGTACGCAGGCCATCCACGACACGGACAGGGGCAGGCTGGACGGCGACCCGGTCTGGGACCATGCCGTGGGGCCGATGCAGTTCATCCCCACGACCTGGCGCGAGCTGCGGCGGGACGGCAACGGGGATGGTGTCAAGGATCCGAACAACCTGTTCGACGCGGCTCTCACCGCCGCCGCGCACCTCTGCCTGCGCGAGCCCGGAGACTATGCCGACACGACCCAGCTGCGCCGCGCGCTCCTCGCCTACAACAGCTCCGAGCGCTATGCGGACGACGTCCTCGGCTGGGTCGAGCGCTACCGGACGGTCCCGCCGGACGAGATCGCCCTGCCGACGCCCTAGGCCGCGTGGCGCACCGGGACGGGGGTCAGGTCTCGGCGATCTCGATCGACTCGATCCGGTCTCCCGGGTTCGGATCGCGGGCCGGGTCGCGCTCGCGGATGGAGCGCAGGACGTCCATGCCGGAGGTCACGCGGCCGAAGACGGTGTGCCGGTCGTCCAGGTGCGGGGTGGGGCCGTACGTGATGAAGAACTGGCTGCCGTTGGTCCCCGGCCCCGCGTTCGCCATCGACAGGGTGCCCGCTGCGTCATGCCGCAGCGACGGGTGGAACTCGTCGGCGAACTGGTAGCCCGGGCCGCCCCGCCCCGTTCCCGTCGGATCGCCGCCCTGGGCCATGAAGCCGGCGATCACCCGGTGGAACGTCGTTCCGTCGTAGAACCCGCCCCGGGCCAGGTTGACGAAGTTCTCCACGGTGAGCGGCGCGCGGTCGGCGTACAGCTCGGCGACGATCTCGCCCTTCTCGGTTCGGAATGTGGCGGCGTAGTGCTTGCTCGTGTCCAGCGCGCCCGAGGGCGGCGTCGGTCGGTCGGCCATCCGGTCTCCAATGTGCCTGCGGTGTGTGCCACCGATGCTACCCGGTCCGCGGTCGTGCCCTCACGGCTGCTGCAGATCGATCACCAGGCGGCTCGGCCCCTCGAGGGTCAGGACCCGGACGCAGGTGTCGGCCGCGAGCCCCACGTACCAGCTCGCCATCGCCTCGAAGTCGCCCGCCGACTGGAGGTCGCGGAGGATCGGGTACGAAGGCGAGAAGCTGACGGCCCCGGCGTACGACTCGGTCCCGTCTGGCAGCACCCGGGTGCCGTTGTGCAGGACGACGTGGAGGAACCGCTCGCCCCGGACGCTGAGCGGCAGTCCGCTCGGGTCGGCGGTGAAGGGCGGCGTGGCCAGCTCGATGGTGTACTCGGGCAGGCCCGTGGCGAACTCGAACACGATGCGGTCGTATCCCGGGTGCGTGCCGACCGCCACGCGCGTGATCTGTGCGCGGTCGGTCGTCGCCGCCGCGTGCAGCGGCAGCGTGCAGACGAAGGGCTCCAGGCTTGGGCTCGGGTCGGCCGTCGGATCGGTCGGGACAGACGGCAGCGCCGTCGGAGCCAGGCTCGGCACCGGTGACGGCGTGCTCGACGGAGTGGTCCCTCCGCCGGCGTTGCAGGCGGCGAGCGCGGTCGCGACCGCGAGAGCCAGCCCCGCGAGTGGAGCGGAAGTTGGGCGTGTCATCGTTCATTCTCCAGCGCCGGCGCACCGCCATGGGTGCCAGACCGTTGCGCCGGTAGGACGCGCCACGGGGCGGTTCGGTTACCGGGTTCCCCGGCTCCGCCGGCTCCGTCTCACGCCGCGCGGTCGCCCGGCGTTCCACATCACATGCGTTCATGGTCCGCACCGCCAGGTGCCGCCGAGGCGCGCGGGTTCGCGGCCCGGCAGAATAGCCCGATGCACTCCGCCCGCACCCGGGACGGGCAGGCGCTGCCGGTCGCCGCCAGCCTGGGGACCGTGTACCTCGTCTGGGGCTCCACCTATCTCGCCATCAGGGTCATGGTGGAGACGCTGCCGCCGCTGCTCGCCGCCTCCGCGCGGTTCCTGGTGGCCGGGATCCTGATGCTCGCCTTCCTCTGGCTGCGGAGCCGCGTCTCCCGCTCGCCGTCGGCGCGGCTCGAACGGGTGAGCTGGCGGCACTGGCGCTCGGCCGCCATCGTCGGCGGGCTCCTGCTGCTCGGCGGGAACGGGTTCGTGGTCCTCTCCGAGCAGCGCATCGACTCCGGCATCACGGCCGTCCTGGTCGCAGCCGTCCCCATCTGGATGAACCTCTTCGAGGCGATCGTCACCCGTCGCCGGCCGAGCCCGCTGGCGATGGTCGGGGTGGTTGCCGGGTTCGGCGGGGTGGCGATCCTGCTGGCGCCCGTGGGCGGCGTGCGCGCCATCGACCCGGTTGGCGTGGGGATGGCCCTCTTCGCCAGCGTCAGCTGGGCGGCGGGGTCGCTCTACTCCCGCCACGCCCCGATGCCGCGGTCGGGTCTGCGCGCCACGGGGATGGAGCTGCTCGCCGGCGGAGTCCTGCTGGCGGTGGTGGGCACCGCGACCGGTGAGCTGGGCCGTGCCGACCCGTCGGGCTTCTCGTCGGCCTCCATCGCTGCGGTCGGCTACCTGGTCGTGTTCGGCTCGCTCGTCGGGTTCACCGCCTACACCTGGCTGCTGCAGCACGCGCCGGTCTCGACGGTCGCCACCTATGCGTACGTGAACCCGGTGGTGGCCGTGATCCTCGGAGCGCTGATCCTCAACGAGCAGCTGACGCCGCGGACGCTCGCAGCCTTCGTGCTGGTCATCGGGGCGGTGGTGGCCATGGTGCGCGGTCGCCCGCGCGAGGCGGAGGAGATGGCCCCTGCGCCCGAGCCCGTCCTGGAGCCGCTCGACGCGGAGCCGACATCGGGCTCCGAACCGGGGCGCGGCGACGGGGACGCGGACCTCCCGAGCTCGTCCGGGCCTTCCTGACCGGAGGCGCGATCCCGTCAGCCGGCCGACCCGGCGGCCGGCAGCCGGAACCAGATCTGGGTGCGTCCGCCGCCCGAGCGCGCGCCGACCTGGCCGCCGTGCGACTCCACGATCTGCCGCACGATGGCAAGGCCGATCCCGCTCCCTCCCGTGGCGCGGGCCCGGGAGCGGTCAACGCGGTAGAGCCGCTCCCAGATGTAGGGGAGCTCGTCGGCCGGGATCTCGGCGCCGGTGTTCTCGATCTCGCAGCGCACACCGTCACCGTCCGACCGGAGCCTGATGATCACCTCGCCGCCGTCGTTCGTGTACCGCGCGGCGTTCTGCATCAGGTTGGTCACCACCTGGCCGATGGCGTCCGGCTCGGCCATCAGCCTGGGAAGCGCCGTCGGGTCCTCGACGCGGACGCTGATCCGCCGGCTGGCCAGCTCGGGCGAGGCGATCGCCACCGCGCGCTTGACGACCGCCGCCAGGTCCACCTCGGCGCGGG
This sequence comes from uncultured Steroidobacteraceae bacterium, assembly GCA_964452225.1. Taxonomy (GTDB): domain Bacteria; phylum Chloroflexota; class Limnocylindria; order QHBO01; family QHBO01; genus CAVXEH01. The sequence continues at coordinate 3,723 of CAYVLM010000048.1, forward strand.
CCTGGGCGCGTTCCCCGCTCTCGTTGCGCGCCAGCCGGTCGAGCTCGGCCACCAGGCGGGAGAGCCGCACGATCTCCTCGTTGACGGTCCTGAGCATCTCCGGCGTCGGCTCGGTGACGCCGTCGGCGAGCGCCTCGGTGTAGCCCTGGAGGCTGGTGAGCGGGGTCCGGAGCTCGTGGGCCACGTCCTCGACGAGGGCGCGCCGCAGCTGCTCGACGCGCTCGAGGGTGGCCGCCATCTGGTTGAAGGCGGTGGCCATGGTGCGCAGCTCCGGGTCCGGCGGATCCGGGACCCGGGCCCCCAGGTCACCCGCGGCGATCAGGCGGCTGGCCTCGGTCAGCCGGTCGAGGGGCCGGAGGATGCGGCGCAGCAGCCACCAGCTGATCGCGACGCCCAGGACCACGCCCACGACCGCGCCGACGAACAGGACCCGGCCGACGTACATGTCGAACATCGCCTGCGCCTCGGCTGGCGACGAGCCGGAGGCCATCGCGAGCTTCATGATCTGCTCGCTGCTGAAGCGCTCGACCGCGAAGATCATCACGCCCGCGACGGCGAGAGCCAGCAGGACGAAGAGACCGATCAGGCGGGCGCGCAGGGTGGTCATGGGTCGTGCCGGTCCGCCTCAGGCGGGCGTGCCCACGGGGCCGCGCCTCTCGACCGGGGCCACGAACTTGTACCCGACGGTGCGGACCGTGGCGATGAAGCGCGGATCGTTCGCGTCGTCGCCGAGCTTGCGCCGCAGCCGGCCGAGATGGACGTCGATGGTCCGATCGATGATCCCGGGGTCATCGTCGCCGTGGATCGCATCGATCAGGTCGTCGCGGCTGAAGACCCGGCCGGGCCGCCGCATGAGCCCCACGAGGAGACGGAACTCGAAGGGCGTGAGCTCGAGCGGCTCGCCCGCGAGATGAGCCTCCACCGCGTTCGGATCCACCTCGAGGTCGCCGGCGACCAGGACCGGCTCATCGGTCGCGCGGTCGACGCGGCGCCGTCGCAGGAGGGCCCGTACCCTGGCCATCAGCTCGCGCGGGGAGAAGGGCTTGACGACGTAGTCGTCGGCGCCAAGGTCCAGGCCCACGACCTTGTCGGAGTCGCCCGAGCGCGCAGTCAGCAGCAGGATGGGAACGTCGCTCGTGTCGCGGATCCGGCGGCAGACCTCGAACCCGTCGAGGCCGGGGAGCATGACGTCGAGCACGACCAGGTCCGGGTGGGAGCGGCTCGCAATCGCCACGGCCATCTCTCCGTCGGCCGCGGCCAGGGTGCGGTGCCCCTCGCGCTCGATGTAGAGGCGCAGCAGGTCGCGAATCTTGGGGTCGTCGTCGACGAGCAGGACGCTGGCCATGGCTGCCGAGAGTATGACCCGGCTGTGAAGGGCCAATGAAGGCCGGGGGGCCGGTGGGCACGGCAAATGGTGCCGGGCGGCATGCAGCCTGCAGGACGTGCGGCCCGGAAACCGTTTCCGGGACGGCGTATCATCGGGGTCCCATGACACGTGACCGAGCTGACGCTGCCCTGGCCTTCGGAGCCGGAACCAGCGTCGATCACGAAGACGGGATCCGCTGGGTCGACTACGAGAACATCAGCTGGAACCCGGTCTTCTGCAAGCGCTGCGACATCTGCATCGACATCTGCCCGAAGGCGACGCTGGTGCTCCGCAACGACGCCATCCTCGAGGAGCAGAACTGCATCCTCTGCGGCCTCTGCGAGCGGTACTGCCCGGACCTGGCGATCGAGATGATCCCGGCCGCCGTGGCGGCGTACGCCGCCACCAAGGCCGAACGCAGCCACAAGAAGGCGGAGTAGCCGCATGACCCGCAAGCTGGTCCAGGGCAACGAGGCGGTCTTCCACGGGGCGGTGACGGCCGGTGCCAACTACTTCGCCGGCTATCCGATCAGCCCGTCGACGGAGATCCTGAACATCGCCTCCGGCTACGCGGCCGCGCACCATCGCGAGTTCCGGTTCCTGCAGGCGGAGGACGAGATCGCCAGCGCCAACGCGATCATCGGCGCCAGCATCGCAGGGGCGAAGAGCTTCACCGCCACCTCCGGTCCCGGGTTCAGCCTCATGCAGGAGGCGGTTGGCTACGGGCAGAAGGTGGGAGTTCCCACCGTCTTCGTCGACGTGCAGCGCGTGGGGCCCGCGACCGGCATGCCGACCATGCCCGGCCAGGGCGACATCGCCCAGGTGCGCTACGGATCGTCCGGCGACTACACGCCCATCGCCTTCTATCCGAACGGCGTCGAGGAGGCGTTCCGCATCACCGTGGAGGCCTTCAACGCCGCCGAGGAGTCGCGCTCGCCGGTGGTGGTCCTGACCGACACCTTCGTCTCGCACCTCAACGAGGTGATCGACATGGACGAGCTGGCGGCCGGGATCCGGGTCGTCGAGCGCAGCATTCCGGCGCTCGCCCACCACGAGCCGGGCAGCCCGCGCTTCTTCGCCGGCGTCCTGATGCACGAGTCCGGGCCCTCGGCGGGGGAGCCTGCGACGGCCGATGCAGACGAGTACCTGCGGCAGTACTACGCGGCCAAGCACCGGCACCTCGAGGTTGCGAAGCGCTACGCCCTCTACGAGCACGGCTGGAACCGCGACGCCGAGGTGCTCGTGATCTGCTATGGCATCGTCAGCCGGGTTGCCTCACCGCTCGCGCCCGACTACGCGCTCTTCCGTCCCATCCGCATCCACCCGATGCTGGGCGACGAGCTGCGCGAGATCGCCGAGAGGTACCGCGACGTGGTGGTCATGGAAGCCAACGACGGGCAGTACGCGGACATGGTCGAGCTCGCGATCCACCGACCGGTCAAGCGCGTCCCGCTCCTGGGTGGCCGGATCAGCATCGAGGTGGTCCGCGACGGGCTCGAGCGGGTCCTGTCCGGCGGTCCTTCGGAGCCGCCCATTCCCCCTCCCCCCACCGAGCGGGTCGCGCCGTCGCCGCTGGGCATCGGCTGAGAGAGAGGCGACACCATGCCAGAGCTGACCATGGCCGAGCTCAACTACAAGCGCCACCTGAAGGTGGAGCTCTTCCCGACCATCTGGTGCCCGGGCTGCGGCATCGGCTCCATCATGATGCAGCTGGCGATCGTGCTCGAGCAGATGGGCCTGGACGAGACGAACACGGTGATCGTCACCGGCATCGGCTGCACCGGGCGCATGGGCTCCTACCTCAAGCACGAGAGCGTCTACACCCTGCACGGGCGGACCCTGCCGGTTGCCGAGGCGATCAAGACCTTCCGCCCCGAGCTGAACGTGATCGTCGTCTCGGGCGACGGGGACATCGCCAGCATCGGGGGCAACCACCTGGTCCACACCATCCGGCGCAACGCGCGCCTGACCGTGCTCTGCAACAACAACGAGATCTACGGTCTCACCGGCGGCCAGACGGGGCCGACCACGCCGACCGGCACCAAGACCCTGTCGAGCCCGGTCGGGAACCCGAACACCCCGATCAACCTGCAGGGCATCGTCCGCAGCTCGCCGCACGCCCTGTACGCCAAGACGACCGTCTACCACCAGGAGCACATGCGCAACGTGATCAGCGAGGCGATCCAGCACGACGGCTTCAGCTTCGTGGACATCACCAGCCAGTGCATCGAGAACAACGGGCGGCGAATAGGCTTCGCCAGCGCGAACGAGATGCTGACCTTCTACCGCAAGACGTTCAAGCGGGCGCCCAAGGGGGCCGAGGTGCTCGCAGACCACGAGCTGGGCATCCTCTACCCGGCCGCCGAGGGCACCGATGAGGGCAAGACCGATGGCGCGGCAGCCGCCGCCGGCAATGGTTCGGGCGGGCAGGAGGCCTAGGGCCCCGATGACGACCTCGATCGCGCTTGACGGCGTCGGCGGGCAGGGGGTGCGCGTCATCGCCGGGGTGCTCGGCAACCTGCTGGCCCAGATGGGCAAGCAGGTCACCGTCCTCTTCGACTACGACTCCTCGGTGCGCGGCTCCATGTCCGATGCGTTCGTCATCTTCGACGACGAGCCGATCGTCAACCCGGTGATCGAGGACGCGGACATCCTGCTCCGGCTGGCGAACAAGGGGCACCTGCACATCCGCGGTCACCTGGTGGTCACCGACCTGGGCCTGGGGCAGCCGGGCGACGAGCAGATCCCGTTCGCCATCCTGGGCAGCCAGCACTTCGGCAAGGAGCTGTTCGGCAACATGATCGCGCTGGGCCGGCTGCTCCGGCTGGCGCACGTCGACTACGACGAGCGCGCCATCCGGCAGTCCCTGCCGCGCCGCTTCGTCGACGAGAACGTCGCGGCGATCCGGTTCGGCTACGACCTGTCGACAGAGGAGATCGCGCGTCTCGCGTCCGAGGCGCCGCCGTCGCGGTACGAGATGAACGAGGCCGCCACGACGCCCGCACCGTCGCGTGGCGTCGACGCCGCGTACGACACGGCCACCGCTCAGACGACCGGCGGCGAAACCGGCTGACCCGCCGGCGACGAGCCGTTGGACACCCATCGACGGCCGACGCTGAACCGCGCGATCCAGGTCGGCGTCGTCCTGCTCCTGGCTGCGGCGGTGGTGTTCCTCTATCCGGGTGTGCGCCAGCGGCTGCTGCCGCCCGGCGCGAATGCCATCCATAACGGCGGGGCGCTGCCGTCGGACCTCGTGGTCTGCGGACGGACGTACCTGCTGGAGAGCGTTGGGCAGCAGACCCTGGCCGCGATCAGCGCGGACGGCTCGCCGGTCCTGGTCGACACCGGGCTCCTGGGCTCCTGCGTGCCGGGCGCCTGCTCCACCTCGGGCACCACGCAGTGCGCCACGGTGGTCTACGTGCGGGTCGGCGAGGACGCGTACCAGGCCTACAAGCTCAGCGGCGGGCCTCTGGGACGCGCCGACGCGCCGACGGGCCGTATATGGTTTGTCCACCAGTTTGAACGGAAGAGTCTTGACAATGGCTCCGTCACGGGGTAGTCTGACCGTGAACCCTATACAAAGGGTTGACATACCGAACCAACGGAGTGGATTCCAATGCGCTACCTCAATGCACTTGCCCTTCTCCTGGTGATCGTCGGCGGCGTGAACTGGATGCTGGTGGGAGCCGCGAAGGTGGATCTCGTGGCCGCCATCACCGGCGCGTCGTTCGGCGAAACGAACCTGCTGTCGAGCGCGGTCTACGTGATGGTGGGGCTCGCCGCGATCTGGCTGCTCCCGATGCTGGCCCGCTCGGTCTCCTCGACCGCGTCGGCATGAGGATCGCCGTGATCGGCGCACTCAGGCCCCAATCTCAGGCCCTCTCACCTCTGGCCACGGCGCTCGCCGTGGCCGCTCCGCTGCTGATCGGTGCCGTCGGCGGGGTTGTGACCGCCGGTTCGGTGCCCACCTGGTACCGGGCGCTCGAGAAGCCCGCCTGGAACCCGCCGGACGCGGTCTTCGGCCCCGTCTGGACGGCGCTGTACCTGTCCATGGGCGTCGCGCTCGCGCTCGTGCTGCGTTCGGGGTGGACGCCGCTCCGACGAGGCGCGGTGATCCTCTTCGCGGTACAGCTTGGCCTCAACCTGGCCTGGACCCTGGTCTTCTTCGGCCTGCACGCCATCGGCCCGGCCCTGGTGACGATCGTGCTGCTGTGGGCGAGCATCGCGGCCACCCTCGTTGCGTTCGAGCGCGTGAATGCGGTCGCCTTCGGGCTGATGGTGCCCTACCTGGCCTGGGTGACCTTCGCGTCGGTGCTCAACGGAGCCGTCTGGCTCCTGAACGGCTGAGGGGTCAGGCGCCCGCGAGGGCCGGTGACGACGACAGCGCTCCGTCCAGGCGCTCTGCCTCCTCCGCGGAGAGTCGTCGCATCGGCGGGCGGAGATCCGGTCCGACCGGAACCCCGCGCGCTCCGAGCGCGTGCTTGACTGCGGCGATGAACGGCCCGGCTCCCTCGAGCGTCGAGCGCAGCGCAGCGAGCCGTTCGGCCGCGCCGGGATCGGGCCGGTCGAGCGCTTCGCGG
>CAYVLM010000049.1:0-1907 GCA_964452225.1 uncultured Steroidobacteraceae bacterium
TGGGCGCGGAGTTCGTCGACCAGGCGTGCTGCGTCCAGCTCGGACCTCACCTCCGGATCCCTGACAAGTCAGATGCCGCGGAAGGCCGTCATCGGGTGAACGATAGCGAGGGAGGCGGCGGGGACGGACTCGGCGCATCGCGATCAACGCCAGTGTCGCCAGCCCTGGCCCACTGGCGTCTCCGGTGGCACCGGCGACCGCTCGCAGCTAGGGGCCGATTCAAGCGATCGGCGACACACCTGCGATGCTAGGCGCTCGTCGCTGGGACCTATCTCGCCGAGGTGGTCGGCGGTCTCGTCGTCATCGCCCTCGACTGGGGACCCTACCTTCGCCTGCAGCACTGAGCACGGGGATCGGGCGAGGAGCAACCCGTTGAACACTGGTGCGGGAGACAGCAGATGGGGTCGTCGAGCCAACGGCTCTTGACGACCAGTCGGACCAACCGGAGGATGGTGTCCTCGTCAACGAGGAATGGGGTGAAGGAGCGCCGGGCGAGCGGGGCATCCCGATGGGGCTTGCTGCTCGTCGTGATCGCACTGGCAGCGCTATTCGCCATATGGTGGGCGAGCCGCACCGCATCGGCTCCTTCGAGCAGCACCGGCTACCACACGGCGCTCGAGGCGTGCTCGGCATCGTTCAGCACGTCGACCTCCGCTCCCACGCTCCCCGGCTACTGGCAGGTGGTTGTCGAGGTCGACCGCCCCCGCGCCAGTGCCCTGGTCATCATCGGAGGCGACACGGAGGTGCTGTGCGTCACGAGCCGCGACGAGACCGGCCGCTTTACGAGCACCTCGAGCGGCTGGGGCCGGATGACACTCCAGGCATCGCCCGCACTCTCTTACGAGACCGGCGAGGTCTTGCCCGGACGGGACGCGGCCTCGAGTGTGCAGGCGCTCGCCGGACATGTCCCGGCCGGCACGGCCGCGGTGGTGGTCTTGATGTCCGACGGTGTCACGGCGACTGCGGCCCTGGCCACCGGCAACTACCTGGCATTGGTGAATACGACGGCCGTGCCGGAGCGCATTGTGGCCCTCGATTCGGCCGGCGTCGAAATCGCCAGCCTGGCCAATCTGCATGGACTGATCCCGAAGTGAGCGAGCGCTGCCAGGATCAAGGACCCCTTGCTGCGGATCGCCAGAGCTCAGTGCGTCCTGTAGTGACTGCACGCCGGCTGCGAACGAGCCACCCTGCATCAGAGCCCAGGCGGTCGTGGCCGCTGGGTGGAACCGGTGGGCCTGCATGGAACGTCTGTGTGGAGGGCAACTTCGAGGCCGTGACCCGGCGTCGGTGGTGGGATGCCCGAGGGGAGGAGGGTGATGGCGGCTGAGGCGCGGCTCGACGGTCGGTCCGCTCGACGCCGACCCAGGCTGCGGCGGGTGCTGGTCGCGGCGCTGGTCCTCGTCGTCCTTTGGGTGATCCTCGGCTTCGTGCGTGCCCCGGCCGTGGCGCGCGACTACTACCTCTCGAAGCAGGGTGGAGCCGGGGTCACCGATCTCGAGCAGGTCGTGTTCCCGGCGCTGCCACCGTTCTGGGGGGTGAGCATCCAGGGAGACGTGATCACCAACAATGGGCCCCCGGTACCATCGGTCATGCTCCTGTGGGTCGAGCCCTTCTCGGGCGTGGTGGTGCCGATGGGGGCGGGGTAGCCCGGACCACGGCCGCCATCTACTGACCTATCGCTGGCCCTGATGACCGTCCCGCCGCAGATACCCTGCCCGTTCAGCCCGGCTTCCACGGAGGGTGCCTTCGCCACATGGCACTCCGGGTTCAGCCGGCGCGGACGTCGCGACGCCTGAACCCGAGTGCCCCGACCACCGCCAGGACGACGGCGGGCCCGGCCAGCGCGAAGTAGCGCCAGGCGGCCGCGGCATGCGTCAACGGGTCACCGCCGAACGCCCAGTCCCACG
>CAYVLM010000049.1:1917-9494 GCA_964452225.1 uncultured Steroidobacteraceae bacterium
AAGAGGGCCACCACGAGGTAGCCGACGACACCCACAGTGATCGGCAGCGCGAGCGTAAGGGAGGGGCGGGGTAGCCAGCCGGCCACGGCGAGCGCCAGCCCGCCATGGAGGAGCGCCAGCAGCGCACAGAGCAGCAGGGTCGCGACGATGCTGGAGGCCGCGATCTGCAGGCCGATCACGGCGTCGGAGGCGAGCTGCCCGGCCAGCATGATGACCGAGATGACGGCGACCGCGAGGATCAGCGCGACGGCCCGTCCGATGAACAGCGCGGTGCGGGACACCGGCTGGGTGAGGTAGAGCTCGAGGCGCCCGGCGTCCTCGTCGCTCGCGGTCTGGCCGTTCGCCAGCGCCGCGGTTGCCCCAATGAGCAGCAGCGGGATGAGGAAGTCGTACAGGTTGCCGCGCAGGAAGCCAGCGGGAGTGTCGATATCTTGCAAGCCGAGCGCCTGCACCAGCCCGCTCGGCATCTGGTCGAACGCCTGGCTGAGGGCCGATGAGCCCTTGAACGCCGGCCAGAAGGCGACGGTCGCCCCGATCCCCACGGCCAGCGCCGCGCCCCAGATCAGGCTCGCCCGGCGCATGGCGCGCAGGGGGACCAGCATGAGCTCGATCGCCCGCCCGCTCATGACGCCTCTGCGTACAGGTCGAGGAAGGCCTCCTCGAGATCGGGCTCCTCGACCAGCATGCTCGTGACCCGATGGCGCGCGAGCACCTCCAGCAGGGGCTGGATGGGTCCCGCCAGCACCGCGGTCAACCGATGGTCGTCCACGCTCGCCTCGGCGAGGCTGGCGATGCCGGCGAGCTCGGCCTGGGGAGGGCTTTCGGCGAACCAGACCTCGACCCGCTGACGGGCCCGTCCGCGCAGCTCCTCCACGGTGCCCTGCGCGACGATCTCGCCGGACCGCAGCACGGCGACCCGGTCGGCGCAGCGTTGCACTTCGGAAAGGATGTGGGACGAGAGGAACACGGTCCGCCCGGCTTCCCGTTCCTCGCGCACCAGGCGCAGGAACTCCTGCTGCACGAGCGGGTCGAGCCCGTTGGTCGGTTCGTCGAGGATGAGCAGCTCCGCATCGGCCAGGAAGGCGAGGAGGAGCGCGACCTTGCGCCGGTTTCCCGACGACAGATCGCGCATGCGGCGCCCGAGGTCCAGCCCCAGCCGTTGCGCCAGCTCGTCACGGCGGCCCGCCGGTTCACGGCCCCTGAGCCGGCTGATGCTCGCGACCAGCTCGGCCGCGGTCATGCGCTCGGGTAGTCGCAGCTCGCCGGGCACATATGCCACCCGGGAGCGCATCGTCACGCCATCGCGATGCGGGTCGAGCCCCAGGACCTCGATCCTCCCGCCCGTCGGACGCAGGAGGTCGAGCGCACAACGGATCGTGGTCGTCTTGCCGGCGCCGTTCGGACCGAGGAACCCGAAGACCTCGCCCCGCCGCACCTCGAGGTCAATACCACGCACGGCGTGGATGCTTCCATAGTCCTTGACCAGGCCGTCGATCCGGAGCGCGGTCGGGGTTCCCTGGACCTGGGACGGTGAGGTGCTCATCGTGTCTCCTCGGGACCGGCACGGTCCCCCTGGCACGATTCTAGTTCTGCCCGCCCTGAGCTAGATCTCGCGGTCGGCCTCGCGCTCGGGACCGGAGCGAAGCGCATCGGGCATGCGCGGCGGCTCCTGCCATCCCATGGCATCAACCTCGCCCCTCGCCACGTTGAGGTGCACCGCTCCGTGCTCGACGTTGCTGATGGCGGATGCGGGAACGTAGAGGTCCCCCGAGAACAGGTGCCCGGACACCCTCAGGAAGTGCTGGCCAACCTCACGGATCCTGCCGATCCGATGGCCGTCGTTCGTCAGCACCTCCCATCCGGGTTGGAGGTCGCTTATCCGCATCTCACCGGCCACGGCTGCCGCCGCGCGGGGGCGCAGGCGAGCTGAAACGAGCTCATGCCAGACCGCCACGCGACGGCGTGCCCGGGATTCGTGTGCCCCATTCGCGGCCCGTGTCGCACTCGATCGATGTGCCGATCGGGCACCGCATCGCAGTTTGCCTAGGCGGTCCGCACCTGGATGGCGCGGGGCCCCTTGGGGCCGGACTCGATCTCGAATGTCACCGACTCGCCGCCGACGAGGCGGTCGAAGTCGACAGAGCCCGCGACTCCGGTGCGGTGGAAGAAGTATTCCTTGCCGTCGGGCGCGGCGATGAAGCCGAAGCCACGCTCCGACACGACCTTCTTCACGGTGCCTTCAGCCATGGTGGTTTCCTTGTCTCTCCTCGAACTGAACATACGGCGCGCGGCCGGTTCGAGAAGAACCCGTCGACCAGGCGAAGACTGCCGGCGAATCGGCAGGACGTGAGGGTAGCACGGCAGGCTATCGCCGCGCCCGGCAGGCGGAGGAAGCGGCTGGTGAGCATGTCGCCGGTGGCCGGTCGAACATCCCGCCTCCCACGCTCGACCCAGAACGCGAGGGTAGAATCCCCCCACGGTCAACGCACGCGAGCCGTGAGTCCGAGCCGGAGACTTCCGAGAGGGAACCGCGACGATGGGCGTCACCCGGGGGAGACCCGCGCGAAGCCTCGCACTCTGGGCGGGGTGGCTCGCAAGCGCGGGTCTCTGCGGCTACGGCCTGGCCAGTCCGTTCTTCGGTACTTCCGCTGATGCGATCACCTTCGCCACAACGATCGCCGGCGCGCTCGGAGGGCTGTCGCTGACGACCACCGGGGCGGTGCTCCTCACCCGGCTGCCGCGAAACCCCATTGGATGGATCCTCCTCGCCGGCGGCCTGCTGTTCAGCTTCGGCTACGCAGGGTTCAACCCACCTCCATTGGGCCCCGAGATCGGGAGCCTGACCGTACTGCTGTCACAGCTGTGCTGGACGCCCGCCATCGTGCTGCTCGGGATCTTCCTGCCGCTGCGGTTTCCGACCGGGCAGCTGCCATCGCCCCGCTGGCGGATCGTGGAAGGCATTGCCATCGTCGCAATCCTGACGGAGACCCTCCAGTCGGCATTCAGTCCGTTCCCCGCCGGATACTACCCACCCGGCTTCGCCAATCCCCTCACCCTTCAGGGTTGGGTGGCGAGCGCGGTGGACATCGCTGCGGCCGCGTCCACGGTGACCGGCGTCATCTTCTTCCCCATCGTCGCCGCCTCACTGGTGATGCGCTACCGCAGGGCCCAGGGAGCAGAGCGCGCCCAGCTGCGCTGGCTCGCCGCGGCACTAGGAATCCTCGGGCCGAGCATCGCGGTGGCCATCGGCATTGGGAACGCCACGACCGGCTGGCTGGCCACGGTTGGCCACCTGGCATGGCTCGTGGTCACGATAGGCCTCATCCTGCTCCCGATCGCCATTGGCATCGCGGTGCTTCGCTACAGGCTCTACGACATCGACGTCCTCCTCAATCGCACCGCCGTGTACGGCAGCGTCAGCGTGGTGCTGGCGGCCGGATTCTTCCTCGCCAACGTGGGGCTGCAGCGCGTGGTCGAGACGTTCAACCGGCAGCACTCCGAGCTGGTCACCGCCGGGCTGGCCCTGGGCGCTGGCCTGCTGTTCGGTCCAATGCAGCGCCGGGCTCGCCCTGTCGTCGATCACCTCCTGCCGGGACGCGCGGAGCTTGCCCTGCTGTTCAACGACATCGTCGGGTCCACGGAGCGCATCGTGGAGATCGGCGACCAGCGCTGGCGGGCCCTGCTGGCCCAGTACCTCGCCGCGGTCCGCGCCGAGCTCGCCCACCACAACGGGCGCGAGGTCAACACCGCCGGGGATGCGTTCTTCGCCACCTTCCCGCGTCCATTCGACGCGCTGCAGGCAGCGTGGGCCATCCGCGCGGCCGTCGGGGAGCTGGGTCTCGAGACGAGGACCGGCCTGCACCTGGGCGAGGTCGAGATGCGCGGCGAGCAGGTGAGCGGCCTGGCGGTCCACACCGCGGCACGGGTCATGGCGGCCGCCGGCGACGGTGAGATCCTGGTCTCCGACGCGATGCGCGAAGCGATCGACGCTCCCGACGTCTCGATACGAGACCGCGGTCGCCACGAGCTCAAGGGAGTCCCAGGAGACTGGCAGCTCTTCGCGGTCGACAGCGCTGGCTAGGCACAACGTGTCACGTTGACCCGGCGCAGCTCGTTGCGCAATGGCTGGACGTGCAGAACGCCTCGGATGCGTCCGCTGCCGCGAGCCTCCTGGCTCCCTCGGCCCAGGGGTGGATCTTCCGGAATCACGCCGCGAACGCCCCGGCCGTCAACCGGACCAGCCTCCTCTTCGGCATCTCTGGCGGAACACAGTGCTGCCAGACCTCTGCCGGGGGCGTGCTGACCCAGGGGTCGTTCATCGCGCACACCTACATCCTGACCAACCCCAACCTCATTGCGGGTCCGAATGCCGCGGACGAAGGTATCGAGGTCCTGAAGCTGAACGCAGGCGGGCAGATCGAGTACATCTGGCACGTCGATACCCAAACCAATCTCACGGGCAGCGCGCCCCCAGCAGCCTCCGGGGGCTAACCGGGAGCCCCCGGGTCTGGGTCGCGGATGTCCAGGCGAGCCCTTGAGAGTCGCGGCGACTACGAGCCGACCAACGCCAGGTCGGTGGTCACGCCCAGGGCCACGTGCCCCACGAGGCCACGCAGGTGCGCCGCCATCGGGTAGGCGTCGGGCGGCCCGGACAGGCCCATGGCGGTGTTGATCAGCTCGTCGTTCACCGCGAAGAGGAGCAGGCCGTAGGCAAGGCCGCGGCCGGCACCGAGCATCGGCAGCCGATGCCGCAGCACGGCGTACAGCACGCCCGGGCCAATGCCCAGCAGGTAGTGCGTCGCCTGCTCGAGCCCCGGTCGCACCTCCGGGCTGACGGGCACGCCGGTGATCCGCAGGCCAAGGTCAACCAGGTTCGGGACCGATGGCTTGCCGTTCGGCCACGCCGCCTCTTCCTGCGCCCGGTCCTCGGCGCTCTCGCGCTCGTACATCGCCGAGGTCACGCGGTCCATGACCCAGGTGCCGATGGCGCCCGCCAGCGCGCCGCGTGCCGCGGTCCAGATCAATCTGCTCATGGGGCGACAGGCTACCGCACCACTATGATCGGCGAGTGCCCCGCGACGACGACGCGCAGGTCCAGGGGACGGCCGGAAGTGGCCGGACCGCCTGCACTGGCAGTTCACCATGCGCCGGCTCGGGAAGGACGAGCACGGAACCTGGCTCTCTGTTCCCGCCGGGACCGTGGTCCAGCGCGGCCGCGAGGCGCCTCGGGTGCTCGACCACGGCTTCGTGAGCCTCGTGCCTCCGGGGCGCTGGTGGGAGGTCGAGTTCTACGCCGCGCATCCCTGGCACGAGGTCTACGTGAACATCGGCACACCCTGTGAGTGGCACCCCGGCCGGGTGCGCCAGGTCGACGTGGACCTGGACGTGATTCGGACCTTCGAGGGGACCGTGGAGACGATTGACGAGGACGAGTTCGCGGAGAACCAGGTGACGCTCGCCTATCCGCCGAAGCTGATCGCCGGCGCACGTCGCGCCGCCACGGAGGCCGCCGATCTGCTGCGGCACAGGATCGAGCCGTTCGGAACCGCGGCGCAGCGCTGGCTGGCGCTGGCCGGAGAACTGGGTTCCGAGGGGTGAGCGCGGAAACGCGCTAGGGCCCGGCGTTGCGCGTTGATTCGAGCTCGTAGGTGACGCGGTAGAAGCTCGCCCTGTCGCCCCATCCCAGGCGCGCCAGCCACGGCACCGCGAGGCGATCGGCGGACGCGACGCGATAGCCGCGCTCCGCCATTCGGAGCGAGTCCTTCTCCATGCGGTCGCGAACGTCCGCCTCGGACCAGAGACCAACCCGCAAACCCAGCGCCGCCACCACGGGCGCGATGAGCAGGTTGGCCGCGACCAGGAACGTGTCTCGCCCGTAGTCCTTCACGATGGTGCGCTTCGGCTTCGCCGGCGCGAACAGCCCCATGTCCGTAACTCTAGCGTCTGACGACGGGCCTGCCACGATCGACGGCCGATGCGGTGGTGACGAACGGACCTTCCCAACGCGGCGACGGCCCGCCCACCATGCGGATCGGAGGGATGGAAACGGTGTCAGCCACGGTGCGGGGCTATGCGGCCAGGGGCGCGGGGTGTCCGCTTGAACCCATGAGCTGGCCCGCGCCGGAGCTCGGTGAGCATGACGTGCGGGTGGCCGTCAGCCACTGCGGCCTCTGCTTCACCGACGTCCAGGGCATCGACGACTTCTATGCCATCACGGCCTACCCGTTCGTGCCCGGCCATGAGGTGGTCGGTCACGTCGAGGCGCGGGGCGGCGCCGTCTCGGAGCTCGAGGTCGGCGATCGGGTCGGCATCGGCTGGCAGGGAGGCTCTTGCGGTCGATGCCGATGGTGCGAGCAGGGCCAGGTGCACCTCTGCTACGGCATCGCCTCCATGGGCACCTGGCAGCGCCACGGCGGGTTCGCCGACTCGGTGACCGTCGATGCTGGCTTCGCGTACCCCGTGCCGGCGGGCATCCCCTCCCCCGATGCGGCGGTGCTCATGTGCGCGGGCATCAGCGTCTACGCCCCGCTGAAGCAGTACGCGGGCGATGGTCGGCGCGCCGCCATCTACGGCCTGGGCGGGCTCGGCCATCTCGCGGTCCAGTTCGCCCATGCCCTCGGGTACGAGGTTACCGCCCTTTCGTCCTCGGAGGCGAAGGAGGAGGAGGCTCGGCGCTTCGGGGCGGACCACTTCGTCGCCACCGGGGATCGGGAGCGCCTCGGCCAGCTGGAGTTCGAGTTCGACCTCGTGCTCTGCACGGCCCATGGCGGCGTCGACTGGCAGGTCATGGTCGATCTGCTCGAGAAGCGCGGCCGCCTGGTGCTCGCCGGCTTCCCCGAGATGTCGATGTGGTCGCGCGACGTGGTAGTCCACGAGGTCTCGATCACCGGGTCCTTCCTGGGCAGTCAGGCCACGATGCGCAAAATGCTGGCGGTCGCCCAGGCGCACCACATCAGGCCCACGATCGAGCAGCGGCCGATGGCGGAGGTGAACGACGCCATTCGCCGGCTCCGGGAAGGCAGCGCCCACTACCGCATCGTGCTCACCGCCGAGACCTGACCGGGCAGATTGAACGCTGCCCTCGACCCGTTCGTCCGGTAGGGTGTGATCGGGAGCTGCCCAGCCATCGGGGAGATGCGGGTGACGGACGTCGAGGCGAAATTCACAGGATCGGTCGAGGCACGACGCGCGGCCTTCACCCGTCTCATCGATCCACAGCTCGATCCCGCGTTTCGCCTCGCCTCCTTCATCCTGGGCAGCGAGATTGAAGCCGAGGATGCGGTCCAGGATGCCGCGGCCCGCGCCTGGCAGCGTCTCGACACCCTCCGCGATCCCGCACGCTTCGCTGCCTGGTTCACCCGGATCGTGGTGAACGGCTGCCGGGATCGGATCCGTGCCCGGGGCCGCCAGCCATTGACCCTGCCGGTCTTCGAGCAGGTCGCCCCCGACCCTGCCTTCTGGACCGATGAGCGCCTGGTCCTGCTGCAGGCGATGGGACGGTTGTCAGCCGAGCACCGGGTGGTGGTCGCGCTCTACTACCTCGCCGATCTTCCGGTGGCCGAGATCACAAAACAAAC
>CAYVLM010000050.1:0-9473 GCA_964452225.1 uncultured Steroidobacteraceae bacterium
CTACCTCCCCCTGGTCCAGGACCGGGGGCTGGCAGGCCTCTTCCGGGCCAACGCGCTCGAGCTGGTGGGTCCGGACGGGTGGACCGATGGCGGCCCCATCTTCGCCTCGACCGATGCCGGCGACCTCTCGCACCTCATGCCGCTCCTCCACCCTTCGGGCGGCGGCTTCACGGGCACCGTCCACGGGCCGGACTTCGCGGTCGCCGACGAGACGACGGCCTACGTGCTCCCGGCCCGTGCCCTGGCCATGACGGTCATTGACCTCCTGGCCGACCAGGCCGCCGCGGCGCGCACCGTCCTGGCCGACTTCCGGCCGCGGATGACGCGCGACGAGTACCTCGCCTTCATGCGGGGTCTCCGGCGCACGGAGCGTTTCGTGGCGGACTGATCCGCGGCGCCAGGCGGGCCTGGCGGCTCAGCCGCCGCAGGCGGCGGCGAGGATCTCGATGAAGCGCTCGCGCGAGGCCTCGCGCACCACGTGCACGTTGGGCGGCTGCCCGGTGACTCCCAGCTCGTCGACCATCGTCTGGCCGCGGCCCCAGGTTCCGCCCGTCTCGACCGCCACGAACCGGTGCTCGGTGCGGGTTGCGACGGTCGGATCGACGGCCACGGCCATGGTGATCGGGTCCGGCAGGTCGAAGCCCTCGAGCTTGGTCTGCGTCAGGCAGTACTGGAGCAGCGCGCGCTGGATGGCGACGCAGAAGCGCGCGAGATCGGTCCCCACCGCCTCCAGGCGGTCGGCATCGGCGGGTCCGAAGGTGGCGTACTTGCGGGAGACGTCCCAGCCGACCATGGTGATCGGCATGCCGGAGCGGAAGACGATGTCCGCGGCCTCCGGATCGACCCAGATGTTGTACTCGGCGAGCGGCGTGACGTTGCCGGGCAGCGATCCCGTGCCGCCCATCACCACGCAGCGGCGGACCTTCGACGCGAACGAGGGATCGCGGAGGATCGCCATGGCCACGTTGGTCAGCGGTCCCAGGGTCACCAGGGTGATCGCGCCGGGATCGCGGTCGAAGCGCGCGAGCAGCTCGTCCACGGCGTGGCCCGCCGCGGGCACGCGTCCCGTGAGCGGCAGCCCCACGTCGCCCATCCCGTCCTGGCCGTGGACCGCCTCCGCGGTCTCCAGGGGCCGGGTCAGCGGAGCCTCCATGCCGGCGTAGACCGGCGTCGTCCGCTCGCAGAGCTCCACGGTGTAGAGCGCGTTCTGCACGCCCTTGGCGATCGGCATGTTGCCGGCCACCACGGTGATGGCGTCCACGGTCACGCCGGGCGTGCGCAGCGCGATGAGCAGGGCAACCGCGTCGTCCGAGGCGGTGTCGGAGTCGATGATCAGACGCTCCATCGCCGTCCTTTCGAGCTCAGAGGGTGGCGGATACCAACTCGCGGGCCACGACGTCCACGAGGCCGCGATCCGTGAGCTTCAGGGCAGGGCTGACCGGGAGGGCCAGCGTCGAGAGGCTCATGAGCGGATTGGCGTGCCGATAGCCCCAGTCCTCGAGCGCGCGTCGCACCTCGGCTGCGCCGCGCGCCACCTCGTCGACCGGGCGGTCGGACATGACCCCGCCGACGGCGAGCGGCAGGCTGGCGACGACCCGGCCGGCGCGGGCCACTGCCATGCCGCCGTGGGCCCGGACCACCGCATCGGCGGCCGCGGCCATGGACGACGGGGAGGTGCCCAGCACCAGGAGGTTGTGGCTGTCGTGGGCGTACGTGGTGGCCACCGCACCGTCGGCGACGGCCATCCCGATGACCGGCGCCATGGCCCGGTCCGCGGTGAGCCCGTAGCGGTTGAAGACGGCGAGACGCAGGCTGCCCTCGGGCAGCTCCACCCGGCCATCGCGGACGGCGGCCTCCACGACCTCCTCTCGGGTGGAGGTGTCGACGGCGTTGACCCGCATGGCGCGGAGGCGCAGCGGACCGTCAGGGCCCGATGCCGGCCAGGCGAAGTCGTCCTCGCCCGGCGGCGCCAGGCGCACCGAGTCACCGAACCCGTGCGGGCCGACCGCCGGCTCGGGCTCCACCGGCCGACCGTCGCGCCCTACGACCGCCCCTCCGGCGACGGCGACCCGGGGTCGCAGCGTCCGCAGGTCGTCGACCAGGACCAGGTCGGCTCGCAGTCCCGGCGCCACCGCGCCGCGGTCCGCGAGGCGCAGCCGCCGGGCCGGCTCCAGGGTCAGGGCGCGAAGGGCGGTCATGGGCTCCATGCCTGCCCCGATCGCCACCCGGCCGATGTGGTCGAGATGGCCGTGCTCGCCGATGGCGTCGATGGCGATGTCGTCGGTCACCAGGCAGACGGGCGCCGCCAGCGGGAACGCGCCAAGGGCCTCGACCAGGTCCGGCAGGAGGCACTTCTCCTGGAGCATGAGGACCATCCCCATCCGGGCCTTCTCCAGGGCGACCGGGGTGGAGTTCTTGGTGTGATCCGAATCGATCCCGGCGGCGAGGTAGCGCGCAAGCTCGGACCCCGACAGGCCCGGGCAGTGGCCGTCGATGATCAGGCCCAGGCGCCGCGCGGCCGCCACCATGCTCATGACCCGGCCCTCCCCCGCCGCCACCGCCCGGTAGTCCATCACCTCCCCGAGCGCCACCACCTCGGGGAGCTCCGCCAGCCGGTCGACGCTGTCGGGTCCCAGCTCCGCCCCCGCCGCCTCCAGGCCTGGCAGGGACGGGACGCAGGACGGGATGCCGAAGAGCATGGTCTGGCGCGTGCGCCGCCCCTCGGCGACCATCCAGCGCACCGCCTCCTCCCCCGCCACGTTGGCGATCTCGTGCGGGTCGGCAAGCACGGTGGTCGTGCCGCGGGCCGCGGTGAGCCAGGCGAACGGTGCCGGCGTCAGGAATGCGCTCTCCACGTGCATGTGGGCATCGATGAACCCCGGGACGACGACGCAGTCGCTCGCGTCGATCCGGTCCCCGCCCGGCGTGACCGCTCCGGGCGGGGACACTTCGGTGATCCGGCCGTCGGTGATGCCCACGTCGGCTGCGAACACCTCCCCGGTGAAGACCGACGCCACGCGGCCGCCGGTGATGACCAGGTCGTTCATGTGCGCGCTCCGGCAGGCTCCTGCGCTGCGAGAGCCTCGGCGTGCATCGCGTCGCCATCGGTCAGGGCAACCTCGATCTGGGCGGCGGTCATCACCCGCGCGTACCCGCGCCGCATGGTTCGCAGGGTCGCGACATGGTTGACGGCGCTGTCCGTCGAGGTCACGTCACTGCCAAAGACCACGTGGAAGCCGCGATCGAACGCGCCCCGCGCGGTCGCCTCGCAGCAGTAGTTCGTCATGGTCCCGCAGACGATCACCGTCCGCGTGCCGTAGCGCCGCAGCAGGGCGTCCAGCTCGGTCCCCACGAACGCGTCGTACCCGTGCTTGCGGATGACCACCTCGTCGGGGGTCACCCGCAGCTCGCGCGAGATCTCGACCCCTGCAGAGCCCGCCCGCAGGGCACCACGCGCGACCGGCGCGCAGTAGCTGGAGGTGTCGTTGAGCGGCCGGGGCGGGTGGGTCGCGGTGGTGAAGACGACCGGCACCCCGGCCGCTCGGCACGCGTCGACCAGCTGGCGGACGCGCGGGAGCTGGCGGTACGCCTCCGGCTGGCACATGACGCTGTCCGGTCGCACGAAGTCCTCCTCGAGGTCGATGACGATCAACGCGCACTCCGCGGCGCGAATCTCGAAGGCCCCGTGGCGGTCGACCCCGTAGTCGGCGTCGGCCCGCGCGACCAGGTCCGCCTCACCCTCGAACGCCCCCGGCGCCGAGAGCGTGGCGGCGTCGTACAGGTCGGCATCGGTCAGACCATAGACGCGCCGGTAGGCGGTGACCGGATCGGCGGGCAGGTCGGGCATGATGCGTGCGCCTCCTCAGTAGAGCGCCAGGGTCTCGTAGAGGAGGTCGAAGAAGCCCGGCACATCCATGTCCACCGCGACCTCCGCGTTGGGCGTCTCCCCGCGCTCGATCGCATCGAGCCCTTCGGCCCGCCGTTTCTCGTCGGTGCCGACGTAGCGGTAGTCGCAGACGGTCATTCCGCGCGTCAGGGTTCCATGCAGCTCGATCGCAACGTGCATCGGCTTCATCGTGAAGAGCTCCGGCTTGATGAAGACCGCGACCGCGAGCGGGTCGTGGAGGGAGGCTCCGGTGAGCCCGAAGACCTTCTCCAGCGAGCTCCGGTAGAACTCGAGCAGGGTTCCGACGGTCACGGCGACCGGGTTGCCGATGGAGCGGATGTGCTCGAGCTCCGGCTTGCCCGCGTTCGCCATCCGGGTCACGTTGAGCCCGAACATCTTGATCGGGACACCGCTCCGGAAGACCACGTCGGCCGCCTCGGGATCGGCCCAGATGTTGAACTCGGCCGCCGGCGTCGAGTTGCCGTAGGTCAGAGACCCGCCCATGAGGCTGATCCCGGAGATGCGCTCGCCGAGCGTCGTGTCCTTGATGAACGCCGCCGCGACATTCGTGAGCGGGCCGGTCGGCACGAGCCACAGGTCGTTGGCGTGCTGATGGCTCATCTCGATGATGAAGTCGACCGCGTCGAGCTCGTGAAGCGGCGTGGTCGGCTCGGGCAGGTCCATCCCGTCGAGACCCGAGACCCCGTGGATCTCCGGCGCGTAGACCGGTGCGTTGACCAGCGGCCGGGCCAGGCCGCGCGCCACGGGGATGTGGGTCAGTCCGCCCATCTCCACCACCCGCAGGGCGTTGCGGGTGGTGTTGACGAGCGGCGTGTTGCCATGCACCGAGGTGATGCCGACCACGTCGAGGTGCTTGGCGGCCAGGAGGAAGGCGACCATGTCGTCATGGCCGGGATCGCCGTCGAGGAGGAAATGCATGGCGGCCTACTTCGTGCCTGCAGGGGCGCTTGCGTACGAGCCGATGGCGTCCACCATCAGGTCCCAGAAGCGCGCCACGTCGAGCTTCGTGGCCACCAGCGTGTTCTTCGGAAGCTTGGCGACGTCGTGGAGGTCCACGACGGTGCGGCCGTAGCTGAACTCCGCGTGGGTTTCGATGTCCACGTGCGCCGGCTGCGTCTCGACCATGGTCGGGTCGATCACCCAGGCCACCGCGGTCGGGTCGTGCACGGGCGGCCCGTCAAAGCCGTGCATCCGCTTGTAGGTGCTCCCGAAGAAGGTGAGCATCTCGACCACGAAGTCGCCGAGCGGCGTCTTGAGGTCCTTGAAGCGCTGGACCACGTCGGGAGTGGCCTTCGCCTGGTGGGTCAGCTCCAGGCCGCACATGGTGATCGGCGCTCCGCTCTCGAAGACGATCCGCGCCGCCTCCGGGTCGACCAGGATGTTGAACTCGGCCGATGGCGTCTGGTTCCCGAAGCCCCAGGCGCCGCCCATGATCGAGATGTGCTTGATCCGCTCGACGATCCGCGGCTCGCGGCGCATGGCCATCCCGATGTTGGTCAGCGGGCCCACCGGGACGAGCATGATGTCGCCGTCCGAGGCCATCAGCTCCTCGATGATCAGATCCACGCCGTGGCGCGGGTCGAGTGGCACGCTCGGCTCCCCGGAGAAGGTCGGCCCGTCCAGGCCGGACTCGCCGTGGATGTTCGCCGCGATGCGCTGCTCGCGCACCAGCGGTCGGTCGCAGCCCGCGGCGACGGGAACGTTCGTGATCCCGGCGACGCTGCACACACGCCTGGCGTTGAGGGTCGTCTTTGGCAGGGTCTGGTTGCCCGCCACGGTGGTGATCGCCAGCAGGTCGATCTCGGGGGACGCCGCGGCGAGCAGGATCGCCATGGCGTCGTCGTGGCCGGGATCACAGTCGAGGATGATCTTCTGGGGCATTGGTCTCCTTTCAGCCAGGGTTCTCGGGGGAGGTGGTGAGGATCGTCATCAGGTCGTCGACGAACCGTTTCGAATCGACCGCCATGGCCACCCGGGTGAGCGGGCCCTCGCGCTCGGTGGCCGCGTACTTCGGCCGCTGGTCAACGACGGTCATGCCGCGCGTGGCCGATGCCGTCGACACATGGACCTCGGCGTCCAGGGCCCGCGTCACCAGGCTCGGGTCGACCAGGACCCCGGCGGCCAGCGGATCATGCAGGGAGCAGACGCGACGGCCGGTGAAGGCCGCGGCATACACGCCCAGGTAGTGGTCCAGGATGGCGGACACGAACCGCGCCTGCGGGCTGTCGCTGGCGGCGAGCGCGGCAACCTCCGCTTCCTCGAGCATGGTGGGCCCCGTCACGTCGAGCCCCACCATGGTCAGCGGCCAGCCGGCGTTGAAGACGAGGTCGGCTGCCTCCGGATCGTGCCAGATGTTCGCCTCGGCGGTTGGCGAGGCGTTGCCGATGCCGTTGGCGGCGCCGCCCATGATCACCACCGAGCGCACCAGGGTCGGCAGCTCGGGGTCCATGAGCAGCGCGGTCCCCAGGTTGGTGAGCGGGCCGGTGGCCAGGATGTCCAGCTCCCCGGGTCGCTCGTGGACGAGCCGGAGCAGCTGGTGGACCGCATGCTCGGGGCCCGGCGGAACCGCCGGCGGAGGCTGGTTGGTGTTGCCCAGGCCGTCCTCGCCGTGCACCCACTCCGCGGTGGCCAGCGGCTGCGCCATGGGTCGCCAGCAGCCGACCGCCACCGGCACCGCGCCCATCCCGCACCGCTCCAGGACGCGACGGGCGTTCATCGCTCCCAGCGGCGCCGGAACGTTGCCGTGCACGCTGCCGAGGGCCTCGACGTGGATCTCCGGGTGGCCCGCCAGGTAGCAGATGGCGACGGTGTCGTCGATGCCGACGTCCATGTCCAGGATCACCGAACGCCGGGTCGCGGTTCCGGCGTCCGGTGCGCTCGCATGCGTCATGGCGTGACCCACCGCCGGCGGCGGACCATGGCAAAGGTCAGCGCCAGGATGGTGACGATGTACGGCAGCATCAGCACCAGCTGGGGCGGGACCGAGATGCTGGAGAGGACCTGCACGCGGTCGGCCACGGCATCGGCGAACCCGAACACCGACGAGGCGACGAAGGTGCCCGCCGGCGTCGCGTTGCCGAAGATCTCCGCCGCCAGGCCGATGAAGCCGACGCCGTTGGTCATGTCGCGCACGAACTGGCTCAGGGTGGCCATGGCAAGCTGCGCCCCGCCCAGCCCGCCGCACAGGCCGCTGATCATGACCGCGTAGATCTTCAGGGTGGTCGGGTTGAGACCGGCCGCCTGGACCGCCTCGGGATTCTCCCCGGTGGCCCGGATGTGGACGCCGAGCTTGGTGCGGTACAGCACGATGTGGGCCACGACCACCAGCGCCAGCCCGGTGAAGACGATGACGGTCTGGTTGTTGAACAGGTAGTAGACGATGTTGACCACCGGGATGCTCGACCAGTCGGACGGGAGCTTGAGCCGCCACAGGTCCGGGAACGGGATGGGCGAGTAGTTGCCCTCGTTGTGGTAGAGGCGCTCGAGCAGGAACACGGTCAGGCCGCTGGCCAGCAGGTTGATGCCGATGCCGGCCACGATCACGTCCGCCTTCAGGACGAGGCTGACGTAGGCGAAGATCGCCGCCATCACCATGGAGGAGACCACGGCGGCCAGCAGGGCGAGCGGGATGCTCTGGGTCGCACCGCCCACCGCGATCGAGAAGAAGGCCGCGGTGAGCATCATCCCCTCGAGGGCGATGTTCAGGATGTTCGCCTGCTGGGTGAACGCCGCACCGATGCCGGCCAGCAGGATGGGCGTGGTGTAGAGGACGAGGGTCCCCAGGATCGACGGGTTGAGGAGATCGATGAGGGGCTTCATGGCTCAATCCGTCGTGGCAGGATGCGGCTGAGCCACGCGGGCCGCAGCCGGATCTGGGCGGTCATGATCAGCACCACGATGCCGGCCAGCAGGTTCACCAGCGGGTACGGGACCGAGGTGTTGATCTGCATGACGGCGGCGCCGTTGAGCAGGCCCGCGTAGAGGAGCGCCATGGCCAGCGTCCCCCAGGGGTTCAGCTTGGCCAGCAGGGCCACCGTCAGGCCCAGGAAGCCGAAGCCCGGCGAGAAGCCCTGGTAGAAGCGGTGCTCGACGCCCATCACCTCGATGGCGCCGCCGATGCCGGCCAGCGCTCCGGAGACGAACATGGCCTGCACGATCGTGCGCTTCACGTTGATGCCCATGGTCTCGGCGAAACGGCGGTTGGTGCCGACCGCGCGCATGTTGGCTCCCCACACCGTGCGGAACAGCAGGAACCAGGTCGCCACCACCATGACCAGGGCGATGAGGAGCCCCACGGTCGCCGTGGAATCGGGGACGATCACCGGCAGCCAGGCCTTGGTCGCGATCTTCACGGTCGCCGGCCCGCCGGCCGTCACATCCTTGAACGGGTTGAGGACCAGGTACTCGGTGAAGAGGATCGCGACGTAGTTGAGCAGCAGGCTGGTGACCACCTCGTCCACCGCGAAGTACGCCTTGAGCCAGCCCGGCAGCGCCGACAGCAGGCCGCCAACGATGGCCGCCACCACGATGATGCAGAGGACGAGGATCGGGCCTGGCAGGCCAGTCAGCGTGAAGCCGACCACCGCGCCGAAGAAGGCCCCCACGTACATCTGCCCCTCGCCGCCGATGTTGAAGAGGCCGGCCCGGAAGGCGACCACCACGCCGAGACCGGTGAAGAGCAGGGGTGTCGACTTCGCCAGCAGGTTTCCGAAGTTGACGGTGTTGGCGAAGCTGCCGAACAGGAAGTTCGAGTACGCCGCGATCGGGTCACCGCCGATGGCGATGACGACCACGAGCCCCAGCAGCAGCGCCAGGCCGATGGTGACGATCGGCTGCACGACGGCCCGCCCGATGTTGCGGAGCTCCGAGCGGAGGGTCGGGGCCTCGACGTCGTCGAAGGCCGGCGTCCGGCTGGTCATGCCGCAGCCTCCTCGAAGTCGCTCTTGAGGCCCATCATGTAGAGGCCCAGGTTCTCCTCGGATGCCCCCTCGCCCTTCGTCTCGTGGACGATGCGCCCCCCGTACATGACCAGGATGCGGTCCGAGAGCGAGGTGACCTCGGGAAGCTCGGACGAGATCAGCAGGATCGCCAGCCCCTTGGTCCGCTCCTCGACGAGCGAGCGCCGCACGGACTCCGTGGCCCCGATGTCGAGGCCGCGTGTCGGCTGCGCGGCGAGCAGCACACGGGGCTCGAGGCTCAGCTCGCGGGCCAGCACGACCTTCTGCAGGTTGCCGCCGGACAGGTCGTGCACCGGCGTGGCGTGCCGTGCGCCCCGGATGTCGAAGTGGCGAATGAGGTTGTGCGTCCATCCGCGGAGCTGGCGCGGCGAGATGACACCCATGCGGGCGATGCCGGCCCGGACCCAGTGGACGGCGGCCAGGTTCTCGGCGACGCTCATTGGGCCGGAGACCCCGCGGTCCAGGCGGTCCTCGGGAATGATCGCCATGCCGGCGTCGCGGCAGGTTCGACAGCTCCGCCCGGTGACGTCGGCGCCGCCGATCTCGATGGTCCCCGACGTCGGGTGACGGAGGCCGGAGATGAACTCGGCGAGCTCGCTCTGCCCGTT
>CAYVLM010000051.1:0-9466 GCA_964452225.1 uncultured Steroidobacteraceae bacterium
CGCCGTGGCCGCGAGGGGGCGGACCACCGCGGGCCGCACGAGGCGGGCCGCGCCGTGGGCCGCCTCGACCAGGATGCGGCCAAGGGTCCGCGACCAGCGGGACGCGGATTCGCGCTCCTGCGGCCGCCACCAGCGGATCACGCCCAGGACAACTCCGAAGACGACGATCCAGGCACCCGCCATGGCGATCAGCATCAACCGGAACCACTCGCGGTCCGGAAGCCCGATCACCATGGCGGTCAGGAAGGTCACGGTA
This sequence comes from uncultured Steroidobacteraceae bacterium, assembly GCA_964452225.1. GTDB lineage: Bacteria > Chloroflexota > Limnocylindria > QHBO01 > QHBO01 > CAVXEH01. The sequence goes on from CAYVLM010000051.1 coordinate 257, forward strand.
CCGACCATGACGTCCACGCCGGTGGTCGCCACCGCGGCATCGACGATCTCGCGCTCCCGCAGGCGTTCGATGCGCGCCAGGACGTACGTCTCGAGGTAGATGCCGCCGGGAAGGCTCTTGGTGAGCTCCCCCGCGCAGAAGGCCGCCGTCGTCTCCCGGAGCGGCGCGGCGACGCCAACCTGGTCGAGGAGCATGTGCCAGGTCAGCGCTCGCAGGCCAAAGTACGGGACCGCCAGGAGCGCACCGGCCAGGCCCATGCGCGAGAGGATCTCGCCCAGCTTGCCGGCCAGGTCCCCGTGGCTGGCGATGTCGACCACGTAACCGAAGAGCGCCAGCGCGACCAGCGTCGCGATCAGCACCCGCAGGTTGACGCCCCGGGCCAGCCAGCGGCCAATGGTGCGCAGTCGTCCTCCCATCGGCCCGCATGATGGGGCAGACTGCGCTGCGTGCGAAGGGCAGTGCTGCGTCGGTATCCGATCGCCATCGGGCTGGTGCTCGTCCTGGCGGCCTGCTCGAGCGGCGGGCTGCGCGCCTCGATGCAGCGCGACGGGAGGACCGTGACCGTCACCATGACTGACGAGACCGGGCTCGTCGTGAAGCTGGCCGGGGGTGCCAGCGGCGCGCCGGATCCGCTCCCTTCGGCGCCGGCCGCCTGGAACCCCAACGGTGAGCTGACCCAGATCGCGGTCTTCTGGCAGAGCACCGCCTGCTCGACGAAACCGGTCCTCGACTTGTCGGGCAATGCGCTGGTGCTCAGCATCGACCCGGGACCGGCGGCGGCCGGCTGCAGCGCGACCGGGCTGCAGCCGAACTTCGTGACCCTGACCCTCAATGCGGTCACGGACGTGACGGAGCTCAGGCTGCGCGTGGTCGGCGCGGGGGCGAGCGGATGAGCTACCGCCCCGCCACCGATCGGTACGAGGGCATGACCTACCGCGCCTGTGGTCGTAGCGGCCTGCGCCTGCCGGTCCTGTCGCTCGGCCTCTGGCACAACTTCGGCGACGCCACCCCGTTCACCACGCAACGGGCCATCGTCCATGCCGCCTTCGATCTCGGGATCACGCACTTCGACCTGGCCAACAACTACGGTCCGCCCTACGGCAGCGCAGAGACGAACTTCGGCCGGATCCTCCGGCAGGACCTGCGGTCCCACCGCGACGAGCTGGTGATCTCGTCCAAGGCCGGATGGGACATGTGGCCGGGCCCCTATGGAATAGGCGGTTCCCGCAAGTACCTGCTGGCAAGCCTGGACCAGAGCCTGCGGCGCGTTGGTGTCGAGTACTTCGACATCTTCTACTCGCACCGGTTCGACCCCGACGTGCCGCTGGAGGAGACCATGGGCGCCCTCGCCCACGCGGTTCGCCAGGGGAAGGCCCTCTATGTCGGGATCTCCTCGTACTCGGCGGCACGGACGCGCGACGCGGCGGCCCTGCTGCGCAGGGAGGGCGTCCCCCTCCTCATCAACCAGCCCTCGTACAACCTCTTCAACCGCTGGATCGAGCCGGAGCTGCTCGACGCCGTCGAGGAGGTGGGTTCGGGAATGATCGCGTTCACGGTGCTCGCCCAGGGCCTCCTCACCGACAAGTACCTCGCCGGAATGCCGGCGGATGCCCGTCCCAACCGGCCCGGCGGGGACAGCTTCCCCACGGAGTCGCTCTCGGCAGAGAACCTCGCCCGCGCGCGGAGCCTGGACGTAATCGCGCGGCGACGCGGCCAGACGCTGGCCCAGATGGCGTACGCGTGGGTGCTCCGCGATCCGCGGGTGACGAGCGCGCTCATGGGCGCCAGCTCCGCCGAGCAGGTGCGGGAGAACGTGGGGTCGCTGGCGGGCCTGTCGTTCACCGAAGAGGAGCTGGCGGAGATCGACCGGTACGCGGTCGAGGGCGGCGTCAATCTCTGGGAGAAGCCGAGCACCGACCGGCCGCTGTAGCGCGGGTCCGAGGGCGCGGGAGAGCGGCTATCCTTCGGGCGACTCCGCAGCCGAGCCGGCGTCCAATGTCCCACCGCTTCCCGGACCAGAACCCCAACCCGGTCCTCCACGTGACCCCGGACGGACGGCTCGAGTACTCCAACCCTGCTGCGGAGGCGCTCTGCGCGGCGAACGGCTTCGTGGTCGACCAGCCGCTTCCCCCAGACCTGCGCGCCGCCCTTGCCCGGGCCGCGGCCGCGGGCCGCGAGTTGGAGCTGGGAGCGGGTCATCTCACCTTCGCCCTGCTGCCGGTGGCGGACCCAGACGGCGGCGGCAGCCTCATCGTGTACGGCACCGACGTCACCGCCCGGTACGCACTCGAACGGTTCCCCGACGAGAACCCGAACCCGGTGCTGCGCATCTCGCGCGACGGTTCGCTGCAGTACGCGAACGCCGCCAGCGAGCTGATCGTCCGCGGCCTTGGCCTGGCTATCGGCGACCCGCTGCCCGCCGACGTCCGTCAGCAGGTCGAGGCCGCGCTCGAAGCAGACAGTGCGTTCGACGTGGACGTCGAGTCCTGCACGTACGCCCTGCACCCGGTCCTGGTGGAAGCCTTCGACTTCATCAACCTGTATGGGACCGATGTCACCGCAAGCCGGGCCATGACCAAGTTCCCGGATCGGAATCCGAACCCGGTTCTTCGCTGCTGGTCCGACGGATCGCTGGCCTACGCCAACCCGGCCGCGGAACCGATCTGCCGCGCGGTGGGAGCCCGCGTTGGCGACGCGCTGCCGGCCGAGCTGTGGGATCGCATCGACGTGGCGCGCCGCGACCCGGCGTCGGCTCCGCTCGAGGTGACGGCCGAGGAGCGCATCTACGAGATCACCGTGGTCGCCGTCTACGAGTTCGGGTTCATCAACCTGTACGGGACCGATGTCACCGCTGCGCGCCAGGTCGCGAAGGCCCACGAGGAGAACGAGCGGCTTCTTCTCAACATCCTGCCTGCCTCGATCGCCGCGCGCCTGCGCGCCGGCGAGATGGTCATTGCGGACCGGTTCGAGGAGCTGACGGTCCTCTTCGCCGACGTGGTGGACTTCACGCCCCTCACCGCCCGGCTGAGCGCGGGCGAGCTGGTCGAGGTGCTCAACAGCGTCTTCTCGATCTTCGACCGCCTCGCCGACCGGTACGGCCTGGAGAAGATCAAGACCATCGGCGACGCGTACATGGTGGTCGGCGGAATCGGCCCCGGAGCCAATGACCATCCGATGCGCGTCGCGGAGATGGGGATGGAGATGATCGACGAGGTGGGCCGCTACCGGACCAGCGGAGGGGCGTCGATCGCGATCCGGGTCGGCATGCACGTGGGACCGGCGATCGCCGGGGTGATCGGCATCAAGAAGTTCATCTACGACGTGTGGGGCGACACGGTGAACACCGCCTCGCGCCTGGAGTCGACCGGCGAGCCGGGGCGGATTCAGGTGCTGCCCGACACCATGCATCGCCTCGGGCACGGCTTCCGCTTCGAGCCGCGCGGCATGGTGGAGCTCAAGGGCAAGGGCTCCATGGAGACGTGGCAGATCGTCGGTCGCGACGGCGAGCCGGCGTCGATGGGCACGCGGCGCAGCGAATCGAAGGGAGTGCCTGGAGCGGGTAACGGGGATTGAACCCGTGCCTCAACCTTGGGAAGGTCGCACGCTACCACTACGCCATACCCGCCCGTGGAGCGGGCCGATTCTACCGCCGCCCCCCGGTGCCGTCCATGGCGCGCCGATCCCTTCCATGGGCCGGCTAGAGCGTTGCCACCGCAGCCTCCAGCTCCGCGGTGGCGGCGTTGAAGTCGCGGTCCATCGCGAAGCGGATTGGCGAGCCGAAGACGACCTCCACGTCGCCGCGCGGCGACGTGCCGGCGCCCCGCGCGTCGATCCAGCTGATGCGCTTGATGTTGATCTTCATCGGCACCACCGGGGTGGCGCCGGCCACCGCGATCAGGCCCGTCCCGGACTTGAAGGGCTGCATCGGTCCGCCCACGGTGAGCTTGCCCTCCGGGTAGAGCAGGACGGAGAAGTCGCGGTCAAGGCGCGCCCCGAGCAGCTCAAGCGAGCGGCGGACCGCACCCTCGCGGGCCAGCGGGAAGGCGTTACCCAGGATTGAGGCCCCGAGCGCCTTCCACGGGTGGCTGAAGATGTCATCGGCCGCCGCCGCCACGCAGAGGCGCCAGCGCCAGACCAGGGGGATCGAGCTGAGGATGATGGCGTTGTCGAAGTGGAGGCAGTGGTTCGGCGTGAAGATGACCGGGCCCTCGAGCCCGCGCAGGTGCTCCTCTCCCCGGATCTGCACCCGGTAGAAGAGGAACACGAAGGGGACCATCAGCAGCTCCTGGATGCCGATCCCCAGGGCGCGCACGACCGGGTTGAGCGGCCAGCCGTAGATGCCCTCCTCGCGCTTCGCGTCGGCACGGGCCTCGACCATGGCTGCCAGCTCGCCCACGGTCGCCTCCGGGTCGAGGTCGGCGTCATCGATGTAGGCCCCCATCTCCTCCTCGATCACGCTGAGCAGCTCGATTCGCCCCAGCGAGTCGAGGCCGATGTCGGACTGCAGGTGCGCCTCGGGGCTGACCGATGGCTGGGGGAGGTTCGCCACGCTGGCAACCAGGCCCGCGACGTTCGCGACCGTGTCGCTCGCCGACGGGCGCCGCACGATGCTCGTGCCCGGCACCCGCGAGGCCGCCGCCGAGACGGCAAGCCCGGTCGCCTCGGACATCAGGTGGGCGAGCACCTCGCGGCGCTTCACCTTCAGGGTATGCGTGCGCGGGAAGTCGTCCTCGTCCCAGATCGAGTGGGTGCGGATCTGCTGGCTGCCGGAGAGCAGCGCGTTGGCGGTGCGCACCACGTCCTCCGCCTGCGTCGGGTCGTCGAGCAGCAGCACGGCGTGCACGGTCAGCTCGCCGCCGCCCGGCTGGAGCCCAACCACTGTCGCGTCACGCACCCGTGGGTCGCGGGTGATGATCGCCTCGACGTCCTCGGGATAGACGTTCGTCCCGTCGGGCAGGACGAGCATGTCCTTCTTCCGCCCGTGGAGGGTCAGCATCCCCTCCGCGTCCAGGGCCCCCAGGTCGCCGGTGTGGTACCAGCCGTCGGCATCGACCACGGCGGCGGTGCCGTCGGGGTTCTGCCAGTAGCCCACGAAGCGGTTCGGCCCCCGGGCCAGCACCTCCCGGTCGGGCGCGATCCGCAGCTCGACCCCGGGCAGGGCCTCACCCACGGTCCCGATCCGGTTGCGTGATGCGGGAGTGAAGCTCACGACCGGTGCCATCTCGGTGGTGCCGTAGCCCTGGAGCACGTCGATCCCCATCTCGGTCCAGCGCTGGGCGAGCGCCGGGTCCATGGCCGCGCCACCGACCGCCACGGTCCGCAGCCTGCCGCCCAGCTGCGAGAGCAGCGGACGGAAGAGGATCCGTCGCGCGAAGCGCGGGAGGCGAGCTGCCCAGCGGTGAAGCCGCTCGAAGGCGTTCCGCTGGCCGGCCTGGTCGACCCTGCGCTCGATCACCTTGTCGAGCAGCTTGAGCCCCTGGGGAACGATGAGGATCATCGTGGCGCGGAAGTCGCGGAAGGTGCGAACCAGCACCGCGGGCTGGCGGCTGACCGGGTACACGATGCTGGCACCGGCTGCGAGCGCGGCCAGGAAGCCGCAGGTCTGCTCGAACATGTGGCTGAGCGGCAAGACGGAGAGGAGCCGCTCGTCCTTCCCGAAGGCGAAGACCTTGGTGAGCCCGATGGCGTTGCTCGCCAGGTTGCGGTGGCTGAGCATGACCCCCTTCGGTTCACCGGTGGTCCCCGAGGTGAAGACGATCTCGGCGAGATCGTCCGGCCCCACCTCGGCTGGCGGCAGCGGCTCCGCGTTCCGCGCGCGGTCAGGCAGCTGCTCGATGAGCATGACGGGAATCCGGAGGGCGAGCGCGCCGGGGGCCGTCTGCTCCGAGGCGAGCACCAGCTTCGCGTCTGTGCGCTCGGCGACCTTGGCCGCCATGTCGGGGAGCGAGCGGACGTCCAGGGGCACGACCACTGCCCCGGACCACAGGGCGGCGAGCGCCGCGATCCCCCACTCGGGCCGGTTGACCGCCCAGACGATCACCCGGTCTCCCGGAGCGATGCCCGCCTCACGCAGACAGCCGGCGATCCGCTGCACCTGGTCTCCCAGTTCACGATAGCGCCATCGCAGGGTCCGGAACGCGGGCCGGATGAGAAGAGCCGGGCGCGTCTCGTTGCGGGCCACGGTCTCGCGGAGCAGGTCGATGACCGTCTCCATGGTGGGACTCCCTCCTAGGTGGCCGCCTCCGTCGCGAGGTCACGCAGCGCCCGCTGCGCGTCGCGCCGCCAGGGCGGGAAGTGGCTGAGCGCGATCATCTCGATGTCCAGGTCGACCAGGCGCGCCAGCGAGGCGCGCGCCGCCTGGTAGTCGTGGCTGAAGATGGGGCTCGCGTAGGTGAGCCGACCGCGTCGCACCTGCAGGATGTCGCCGGAGAAGAGGATGCGCCGTTCGGCGGCCCACAGGCAGATGCTCCCGGGCGTGTGGCCGGGCGTGTGGATCACCTCCAGCCCGCCCAGCACCGGGATCATGTCGCCGTCCACGATGGGCGTCGTGTCGCCCGGGTGCGGCGTCAGGAAGTGGAGCAGCTTCCCGCGCCGTCGGACGCGCACCACCTCGCGCAGGGTCACCTCGATGCCCTTCAGGTCGGCGGGGTGGAGCATCACCTCCACGCGGTCACCGGCGATCTCGCGCACGCCTCCGACGTGGTCGGGGTGCCCATGGGTGCACACGATGCGATCGAGCTCGTCGAGGCTGCGGCCAATGGTCCGGAGGTAGCGCTCCAGGGGGCGTCGCGAGCCGACGAGGCCCGCGTCGATCAGCGTCAGCCGCTCCTCCGCGAGAAGGAAGGCCATGGCGCCGCGCAGCTTCACCGCGTGCACGCCCGGCGCGATCTCCATGGCTGATCATAGGCCGCCCGGATCCGGCTTCGGCCAGAGCCATCCGGACGGATTCGGTGGTTTGCTCGCATGGCGAAGGGACCCCGGAGGCCCGGGCCTCCGGGGTCCGACGATGGTTGCCGCGCCGTCGGTGTGTCATCGGGCGGAGGGCGGGCCTCCGTGAGTCGCTAGTAGCAGGCGAGGTCCGATGACTGGTTCGGCCGCGGGATGACCTGGCAGCCGGCCTTCACGATCTCGAGCGTGGCCTCGGTGGTGGCTGCGAGCTCCGTCGTGACCCCGTCGATGCTCACCGAGCCGGATGCGATCGCAGCGCCGTACCAGTGGTTGTCGTGTGACATGGCGACCCCCTGGTCGCTCGGCGCAACGTGGATGTGGGAGGTGTCGTGCTGCATGACGCCGTCGAGCTGCCAGGCCATCTCGAAGCTGATGGTGACCGGATCGCCGGTGGCCTCATCGAGGGTCTCGTAGCTGGTGGAGACCCATGCGCGATCCATGCGGGGCGTGGTGCCAAGGACCGTCAGGTCCTGGCCGAACGCCTCGAAGACGACGGGCGGGTGCTTGCCGACCCAGGGCCCGCAGGTGTCGTAGACGACGACGTCCAGGCTGGTGAGCCCCTGCTTTCCCACGGGCCCCGGGCGACCGCCGAACTTCCCGTCCGCGCTGGAGATCCAGACCTGGGTCTCGTAGCAGCCCTCGGTCGAGAAGAAGGCGGCGGAGGCATTTCGGGACTCGATCACCCGGTACTGGTTCTCCGGGACCGAGGCCCTTGCTGCTGCCGGGATGAGAGCGGTGATGAGGGCGAGGGCGCCAATCACCGCAACGATGCGACGCATGGCTGGTTTCCGCTCCTTCGGTGCTGCCGTTCTGGCGTCGCTGGGACGGATTGCGAACCGGGCATGTTGCGGAATCTCCAACGCCCCTCCGCCCTGGCTCCATGGTTCCTCCACGGCACGACGCGACGCTGCGTTCACGTCGGACAGCCCGACGTCGTTGGCCGGGAAGGACCGGCGCGAACCCATGAAGCGAAGAGCGAAGAAGGAAGTACGAGACGATGACCACGAGACGACTTACGCTCGCCGGTGGGCTGGCGGCCCTCGGCGCGCTTGCCTTGGCGGCGACGGTTGCGGCCGCCGGCCCCAGGAGTGGACAGGCCGCGGGCGGTGCCGCCGCCGACGCGCTGGGCCTCACCCGGGAGCAGCTCATCGAACTGCGCCAGGAGGGTCTGTCCGTGGCTCAGATTGCGGAGCAGCAGGGAGTCACGGCGGAGAGCGTGGTGGACGCGCTCGTCGCGCGATGGACCCTGCGGATTCAGGAGCGTGTCCAGAACGGCGGTCTATCGGAGGAGGAGGCGTCCGCTCTCACGGAGCAGCTTCGTGAGCGCGCCCAGGCCATGGTGCAGGAGACCGAGGCGACCGGCATGCAGGGCGCCGCGGTGGGCGCCGGAGCCGGTGTCGCTGGCGGGGTCGGCCCCGGCCCGCGGGGGACTGGTGACGGCACCGGGGAGTGCGATGGCAGCGGGCCGCACGGGGCCGGTCGGCCCTAGGACCCCGACCCGGTGAGCGGCGGACTTTCGGTACGGTCGGACCTGTCGCCCGGTCCGACCGTCCGGCATTCTCCGCGCATGGCCAAGGTCCTTGTCGTTGATGACGAGCCGCACATCGTCGGCGTCGTCCGCGCCTATCTCGAGCGCGATGGGCATGCGGTGCGAACCGCGATGGACGGTCCCGGTGCGGTGCGGGAGGCGGCCGCCTGGTCGCCGGACGTCGTCGTCCTTGACGTGATGCTTCCCGGTCAATCCGGGTTCGACGTGCTCCGCGCCCTGCGGGCTTCGCCGCGCTCGCCCGGGGTGATCCTGCTCACCGCGCGCGACGAGGTTGCCGACAGGGTCGCGGGTCTCGAGCTCGGCGCCGATGACTATGTCACCAAGCCGTTCGAGCCGAGGGAGCTCGCGGCGCGAGTCGGCGCGGTCCTGCGTCGTGTGGATCCTGCGGTGGAACGGGATCGGGCGCAGGGCGCGGACGCCCCGCCGCGGATCTACCTGGACCTGGTCGTGGACCCGGCGGCACGCGAGGTTCGCCGCGGTGACGAGCCGATCGCGCTGACCCGCACCGAGTTCGAGATCGTCGCGGCGCTCACCGAGCAGCCCGGCCGCGTGTGGAGCCGTGCCCAGCTCGGCGAGCGCGCCTTCGGGGAGGCGTTCGAGGCCTACGACCGGACCATCGACAGCCACGTGAAGAACCTTCGGCGCAAGCTGGGGGCGCGCCCCGACGACGGCGGGTATCTCGAGACCGTGCGCGGGGTCGGGTACCGGGCGGT
>CAYVLM010000052.1:0-9425 GCA_964452225.1 uncultured Steroidobacteraceae bacterium
CGAGCTTCCTCGCGCGCCCGTACTGGGACGGCGCGGCCGTCGCCCAGGCGTTTGAGGCGATATGCGCGGGGCGGCTCGAGGAGTCGCTGTTCATCTGGCGCGTGCTGAACACCGAGCTGTGGCTGCGGGTCTTCTTCGACCGGGATCCGGCCGATGTCGCGCGGGCGCCGGGGCGCGACTGGCAACGCCTCGGCGACGAGGCGGCCGCGCGGTGGCTCGGCGCTTCGGCGCAGGCCGCGCTGGCCGCGACCTCGCGCCGACCCGGGCACCACGTCCTCATCACCGAGCCCGGCGGCACGGTGCTGGCTCGCATCGATGCGCCGCGCGCCGGCACGGCGCTCCGTGAGCGGGTCAGGAGCGGTGACGTCGTCGCCATGCGCGTCGGGCGCAGCGAGGGCCGCGTCCGGCGTCGCGTCGAGCGTCTCCACCGGCTGCTCGGCTCCGATCGGGTGGGCGTCGCCGCCGTGTGCGAGACCCCGGACGGCCCGCGGGTGGTGGCTACGTCGGGTCCGGTGGATCCGGCAATGCTGGCCGAGGCCCTGGCGGACGACCCGCTGCGGGCCGAGTCGCCAAGCGTGCCGCGGGCGCTGATCGTCCGCCCCGTCGGGCGCCAACCCGACGTGGCCGTCCCGGTGCGACCGTGGGGCGCCACCACGGAGCGGCTCCAGGCAGCACGCTGACGCAGGGGGTGCCGTTCGGCTCTTGCCGGGCACCCGTACCAGCCGAAGCATGACATCGGCGTCTTGCCGATTGCGCGGAGGGAGGACCGCAAGGCGTGCCCAACGGGCAGGCCCTGGCTCACGGTCGCGATCGCCCGCCCACCCGCTGCCCGGGGGCGAGCTTCAGGCTGCCCAGACGATCTGATCACCCTCGCGTGCGCACCCCTTGAGCCGGACCGGAGGAGGATCGTCACATGCGTCGGCTCATCTCGCTCGCGGCCTCGGTCGCGCTCCTCGCCATGCTGGCCATGCCCACGCTGGCGCGGCCCACGACCAACACCATCTACCTCGCCCTTGGCGACTCGCTCGCCGTGGGCGAAGGCGCCTCGGTGCCGGCCCACACCGGCTACGTCGGCCGCCTGGACGGCTACTTCCACGGCCGTTCTCACGGTGGAGCCGATTCGCTCGTCACCTTCGCCAAGGGCGGCGAGACGACCGGGTCGTTCATCACGGACCAGCTTCCCAAGGCGCTCGATGCCATCAACGACCCCGACACCCAGGTGGCGGTGGTCACGCTCAGCATCGGTGGCGACGACCTGCTCCCCCTGCTGGCTCCGGGAGGGCCGTGCGTTCCTGACCCGAGCGTTCCCGCGTGCACCACGGCTGTTGGGGCGGCCCTCCACAACGCGGCAGGCAACATGGCGTACATCATGGGTGCGCTTGCCACCGCCCTCTACCTGGATGGGGGAGGAGCCAAGATCTTCGTCCTGACCCTCTGGAACCCGTTCGGCGGCACGGGATCGCCCTTCGAGACGGCGATCGACTTCGCCCTGTTGGGTTCCGATGGGGTCATCGACTGCGCCAACCCATCCGGCTGGGGCCTGAATGACATCGTTGGCTGCATCGCCGGCTCTGCCGGTGCGGTCGTCGTCGGGACCTACGACCTGTTCGACGGCAACGCCGCCATGCTGAGCAATATCGGAGAGGGAGAGTTCAACTTCCATCCCAACGACGAGGGGTACGCCCTCATCGCGTGGGCGCACCGGGTAGCCGATCGCGCCAGCTGATCGTCGGGCCCGGGGGCGACGAAGGCCCGGGGTCGTCCCGGGCCTTCGTCTGCGTGCGCCGACATCGGTTCGATTCCTCCTAGGCGGCCTCCGACCTCGCCGCCTCGCTGAGCGCCGGCCCGAGGCGATCCAGCGCCTCGCGCACCTCGCCCGGTGAGATCGTGAGCGGCGGCACGAAGCGCAGGGTCGTCTCGCCAGTGGCGTTCACCAGCAGGCCGTGCCGATCCCGCGCCGTGGCCATGGCAGCCCGGGCCCAGGGCCCCGCCGTCTCCAGCGCCAGCATCAGCCCGGCGCCGCGCACCTCCGTCGCCAGCCCCGCCTCGACGAAGCGCGCCAAACCCGCCGCGAGCTCGGCGCCGCGCTCGCGGGCGTTGTCGAGCAGGTGGTCGGAGTCGAGAGCCTCGAGCGTCGCGAGTGCCGCGGCGCAGGCGAGCGGGTTGCCGCCCAGGGTCGTCCCGTGGTCTCCGGGATGAAAGACCGCGGCCGCCTCGACGGCCAGGACGGCGCCGATCGGCATCCCGCCCCCGAGGCCCTTGGCCATGGTGACGACGTCGGGAACCACCGGCGTGCGCTCGAAGGCGAAGAACGAGCCGGTGCGCCCCATCCCCGTCTGGACCTCGTCGAGGATCAGGAGAGCGCCGGTCGCGTCGCACGCCTCCCGGGCGGCGCCCAGGAAGGCGTCGGTCGCCGGACGCACTCCGCTCTCGCCCTGGATCGGCTCCAGGAGGACCGCGCAGGTGCGCTCGGTGACCGCCGCCCGGAGGGCGTCGACGTCGTTGAAGGGAACGTGCCGGAACCCGGCGGGGAGCGGCTCGAACGGCTCGCGGTACTTGGACTGGCCGGTCGCCGCCAGGGCGCCCATGGTGCGCCCGTGGAACGAGCCCTCGGCGGCCACGATCTCGGTCGCCCCGCGATCATGGCCGTGGCGTCGGGCCAGCTTGAGAGCCGTCTCGTTCGCCTCTGCGCCGGAGTTCACGAAGAAGGCGCGGTCGAAGGGCGAGCGGTGCACGAGCGCATCGGCCAGCTCCAGCTGGGGGAGGGTGTAGTACAGGTTCGAGACCTGCACCAGGCGCCGTGCCTGGAGGGCGACGGCGTCGGCCACGATGGGGCTGGCGTGGCCAAGGATCGTGACGGCGATCCCGGCCACCAGGTCCAGGTAGCGGTTCCCGGCATCGTCGGTCACCCAGGAGCCGTTCCCGGACACCAGCGTGAGCGGCTGCCGGGCGTAGACCGGCAGGTGCACGCGCGATTCGAGCTGCGGCGCGTTGATGCGCGGCGCCACGCCGGCGAGGCGCAGGACCATGGCCGTGTCCCACTGGTGTCGGGGACGATCCGGGGCGCGGTCGACGTCGAGCACGTCGGGGACCTCGGCCATCGGCAGCTCGGTCCATCCGAAGCGCGCAAAGTAGCCCGGGCTGGCGGTGACGACGAAGAGCGAGCCGATGCCGCTCACCCGTGCGCGGGCGACGACGGCCCGGATCAGGAGCTCGCCGAACCCGAAGCCATGCATCTCGGGCGCCACGGAGAGCGAGCGCAGCTCTCCGATCCCGGCACCGAAGTCGCGCAGCGCGGCGACGCCCACCACCTCGGTGTCGCGCACCACGACGTGGAACGATCCGACCCGGTCGGCGATCTCCTCGTGCGAGCGAGGCAGCAGGATCCCCTGGCGGGCGTAGCCGTCGATGATCCGCCAGATCCCGTCCACGTCCTGCGGACGGGCGTGGCGGGCGTAGGAGGCTCCGCCCGAGAAGGCGGCGATGGTTCCGCCGTGGCGGAGGTCCTGCGGCTGGGGGGTCATCGGCCCGGCCCCACCGCGGTGGTCTCCACGGGCCCGCTGGGCTCGGTGGTGGTCGCCATCGGCCTGACCGCTCGACGGACGGCACCCAGCCGGTCGAGGAGCGAGCCCTCGCCGACCGCCGAGCCGTGAATCGCGGACTGCGTGCGGACCGGAAGCCCCCACAGCTGGATGAAGCCCACCGCCGCCGCCTGGTCGAAGCTGTCCTCGGCGCCGTAGGTCGCCAGGTCGTACCGGTACAGAGAGTCGGGGGACGAGCGGCCAACGACCGATGCGCTGCCCGCCACCAGGCGCAGCCGAACCGTGCCGTTCACGTGCCGCTGGGTGCTGGCCACGAACCCGCGCAGGGCGTTCGCCAGCTCGCCGAACCAGACGCCGTCGTAGGTGAGCGTGGCGAGCCGGCTGCCCACCTCGCGCTTGAAGGCGATCAGGTCGCGCGAGAGGACCATCTGCTCCAGCGCGGCGTGCGCGGCGTGGAGCAGGAGCGCCGCCGGCGCCTCGTAGATCTCGCGGCTCTTGATGCCCACCAGCCGGTCCTCGAGGTGATCGATGCGGCCGACCCCGTGGGCGCCGCCGATTGCGTTGAGCCGTTCGATCAGGGTCACCCCGTCGAGCGGCTCGCCATCGAGGACGACCGGGATCCCGCCCTCGAAGCCGATGGCGATCTCGACCGGCGTGCGCGGCGCGTCGGCGGGATCCACCGTCCAGGCGAACGCGTCGGGCGGGGCCGCGATCCACGGGTCCTCGAGCGAGCCCGCCTCGATCGAGCGGCCCCAGAGGTTGACGTCGATGCTGTATGGCGAGCCGCGGCCGGCTCCGGGCTCCAGGGGGATGCCGCGCGCCAGCGCGTAGGCCAGCTCCTCGTCGCGGCTCATGCCCATCCCCTTGCGCATGGGGGCGATCACCGTCATCGACGGGTCGAGGGCACCAATCGCCACGTCGAAGCGGACCTGGTCGTTGCCCTTCCCCGTGCAGCCGTGGGCGACGAGCGTGGCACCGGTCTCGTGCGCGGCCTCGACCAGGAGCCTCGCGATCAGCGGGCGTGCCAGGGCGGTCGCCAGCGGGTAGATCCCCTGGTACACGGCTCCGGCCTGCAGCGCCGGCCAGACGTACGACTCCACGAACGCGGCGCGCGCGTCGACGCCGATTGCCAGCGAGGCTCCCGCCGCCAGCGCGCGGGCGCTGATGGCGGACAGGTCCGCGCCGCCGCCGATGTCGGCCGTGAGCGTCACGACGTCGTAGCCGCTCGTCTCCCGCAGCCAGGGGACGGCGACGGAGGTGTCCAGCCCGCCGGAGTAGGCGAGCACAACGCGTTCGGTCATGGGTTCCTCTCGAGCACGGGGATCGATGACGGCGCCGATTCGGCGCGGAGGGCGGTCAGGTAGTCGCGAACGCGCCCCAGCCCGGCGCGCCCCCGGCAGGCCACGAAGATCGTGTCGTCGCCGGCCACCGTGCCGACCACGTCCGGAAGGCGGGCGAGATCGAGCGACGAGGCGATGGCGTTCGCGGCGCCGGGAGTCGTGCGCAGCACCAGGATCGGCGGGGCGGCGCCCATTTCGAGCGGCAGGTCGGCCAGCAGGCGACGAAGGCGCGCCGCCGCCGCGGCCGCCGGCGCCTCGGCGACGTCGTCGGGAAGGAGGTATGCGGGACCTCCGCCGCGGTTGCCGCGGACGACGCCCAGCGCCGCGAGATCGCGCGAGATCGTTGCCTGGTTGACGTCCACGCCGCGGCCGGCGAGGGCGACCTGGAGCTGGCGCTGCGAGCGGATCGGTCCGGCGGCCAGGAGCTGACGGATCTGCTCCTGCCGCTGCGCCGGGCTGGTCATGCGAAGCCTCCTTGGTCCTCAGGTGGGGAGCTGGGCGCCCGCGATGGGCTCCCGGAGCGGCATGGCTGCGGGGCGGGCGGTGACGAGGGTGCCTGCCGCCTCTCCCTGGAGCGCGGCGAGGACGACGTCGGGGTCGCGACCGTCGATGATGCGGACCTCGCACCCGGCCCGCGCCGCGTGGAGCGCGGCGCGCAGCTTGGGACGCATCCCCTCGGTGGCGGCGCCATCGGCGAGGAGGCGCATGGCACCGGCCGCATCGATCTGCTCGATGAGGGCGCCGTCGTGGATCACGCCCGGAACGTCGGTGCACAGCAGGAGCAGTCCGCCGCGCGCCGCGGCCACGGCACCCGCCGCGGTGTCGGCGTTGACGTTGAGGACCTCGCCGTTGCGGGTCGCGGCGAGGGAGGCGATCACCGGAACCTGCCCCGCCTCGGCCAGCGTGGCGAGCAGCGCTCCGGACACCTCGGTCACCTCGCCCACCGCCCCGAGGCGTGGATCCGCATGCCGCGCGGTGAGCAGCCCGCCGTCGATGCCGGTCAGGCCGAGCGCCGGGACCCCGGCAGCCCGCAGCCGCGCCACCAGCTGCGCGTTGACCAGCCCGCCGAGGATTGCGCAGGCAAGCTCCAGGCTGGCCGGATCGGTGACCCGGAGCCCGTCGATGCGGCGGGGGACGATCCCCAGCCGCGCAGACCACGCGTCGAGCTCGCCGCCGCCGCCGTGGACGACGACCCAGCCCGGGGCGGCCATCCGCCCCACGAGCTCCACGCACCCCGCGTGGCGGGCGCTCACGCCTCCCAGCTTGATGGTGACCGGCCGGTCCGCATGCGCGCTCACGTGGGGTACTCGCTGTTGATGGCAACGTAGTCGGCGGACAGGTCACAGCCCCAGGCCTCGCCGATGCCGGTTCCGATCCCGAGGTCGAGCCGGATCGGCACCACGGGGCCGCCCATGGCGCTGCGCGCCGCGGCCTTGTCGAAGGACCGGGCGGTCCCGTCATACACCAGCGCGTCGCCGATCCAGATCCGCATCCGGTCGCGCTCGAGGGCCGCCCCGCTGCGACCGGCAGCGCCGGCGATGCGGCCCCAGTTGGGATCGGCACCGTGCACGGCGGCCTTGACCAGGCTCGACGCGGCAACCGTCCGCGCCGCGAGGCGCGCCTCGGCGTCGTCGGCGGCGCCGGTCACCGTCACGTCGATCCGGCGGGTCGCGCCCTCGCCGTCGGCGGCGATCTGGCGCACGAGCTCGGTGCAGACAAGCTCCAGGGCCGCGGCCAGGGCTTCGCGCTCCTCACCGTCAAGAATCGGCTCGCCGCCGGCCGCCCCCGAGGCGAGGACGAGGAGCGTGTCGTTCGTTGAGGTGTCGCCGTCGACGCTCACCTGGTTGAAGGTGCGCTCGACGATCGGGGCGGCGATCGCGCGGAGG
Source organism: uncultured Steroidobacteraceae bacterium (assembly GCA_964452225.1). Taxonomy (GTDB): domain Bacteria; phylum Chloroflexota; class Limnocylindria; order QHBO01; family QHBO01; genus CAVXEH01. The sequence continues at coordinate 6,769 of CAYVLM010000052.1, forward strand.
ATGGCCGGCGCGACGGAGGCGTCGGTGGTGACCACCGCCAGCAGGGTGGCCATTGCGGGATGGATCATCCCGGAGCCCTTCGCCATGCCGCCAACGGTCAGGGTTCGCGCGCCGGCGTCGACCGACACGGCGGCTTCCTTGGGACGGGTATCGGTGGTCATGATCGCCCGTGCGGCAGCCGTCCCCGCCGCCGGGGTGCGGGCCAGCGCGAGGGAGGCCACCGCCCCGGCGATGTGGCGGGCAGGCAGGGTCGAGCCGATGAGGCCGGTCGATGCCGGGAGGACCTCCGCGGGGGCGCATCCGATCCGGGCCGCAACGGCGTCCACCACGCTCCGGGCCGCCCGGAGGCCGGCCAGACCGGTGCCGGCGTTGGCGCAGCCGGCGTTGATGATCACGGCGCGGGCCCGTCCACCGGACTCGGCCAGCGCCCCGCAGGCGAGCTGGACGGGCGCGGCGGCGAACCGGCTGGTGGTGAAGAAGCCGGCGGCGGCGGCCGGTGCGTCCGCCACGACGAGCGCCACGTCGTCCGCGTTGCTCCTCTCCCGCAGCCCGGCCGTGGCGGCACCGGCGGAAAAGCCCCCCGCGGCGAGCACGCCCCCGGCCAGGCGTACCGGATGGGGCGTCACGGCACCACTCCGAGCGCCGCGAGGCCGGCCGTCTCCGGGAGCCCCAGCGCCACGTTCATGTTCTGCACGGCCTGCCCGGCGGCCCCCTTCCCGAGGTTGTCGATGGCGCAGGTGATCACCGCGCGCCGCGGTCCGCTGCGCGCGGCGGAGAGGAAGGCGTGGTTCGTACCGGACGCCAGCTTGGTGGCCGGCGGCGCGTCGAGGACGTGGACGAACGGCTCGCCCGGGTAGGCCTCGGCGAGCACCGCGCGCAGCGCCGCCGTCTCCATCTCGTCGGTGAGATTCAGGTAGCAGGTCGCCAGGAGGCCACGGGCCATGGGAACCAGGTGCGGCACGAACGTGACCCCGCACCCGGTGGCGCCGGCATCGGCCAGGCCCTGCTCGATCTCCGGAGCGTGGCGGTGCCCGTCCAGGCCGTAGGCGCTCACGGAGGCGTCGAGCTCGCTGAACCCGTACCCGCGCGCCGCCGTCCGGCCCGCGCCGCTGACCCCCGACTTGGCATCGACGATCGGTCCGTCCGCGAGCAGGCCGGTGGCCGCGAAGGGCGCCAGGGCGAGCAGGGCCGCGGTGGGGTAGCACCCCGGGTTGGCGACCAGGCGCGCTCCGGGGAGCCGGTCCCGGGCGCGCTCGGTGAGACCGTAGACCGCCTCGGCCGCCAGCGTCTGCGGGCGCGGGGCCTCGCCGTACCACGCGTGGTGCAGCCGCTCGTCGCGGAGGCGGAAGTCGGCGCCGATGTCGATCACCAGCGCGCCACCCGCGACCAGGCGCTCGGCGGTGGCCGCCGACGCACCCGACGGCAGGGCCAGGAAGACCACGTCGGCCTCGCCCGGTTCCGGGACACCGCTCCGCAGCGTTAGACCCAGCGGGGCCAGGTGCGGGAACTCGGCCGCGAGGGGCACTCCGTCGCGCTCCCGGCCGTGGATCGAGACGAGCGTGACGAGCGGATGCGCGGCCAGCAGTCGGATCGCCTCCGCCCCGGCATAGCCGGTGGCGCCGACCACCGATGCTCGGACTTTCCGGGCCGCCGCGCTCATGCGCGCTCCTCCTCGCCGATCCGCTGCCTCGCCGCGGCCAGGGCCTCGCGGACCCGGGACGGCGCGGTCCCGCCGGGAAGGTCGGGGGCGGCCAGCGCCTCCTCCAGGGTCGGGACCGCTACGCGGAGGTCGGCGAGCTCGGGCAGCGCGCCGGCGAGCTCCTCATGCGACAGCTCGCCGAGGGACTGCCCCTCGGCCGCGGCACGGGCCACGAGCGCTCCGACGCGGTGGTGTGCGGCGCGGAACGGGACCCCGGCGGCAACCAGGCGCTCGGCGAGCGCGGTCGCGACCAGGCCGCCTCGCTCGGCGGCCGCGCGCATGGCGGCGTGCTTGAAGGTCGCGCCCCGGATGACACCCTCCATGACCCGCAGGCAGAGCTCGAGCGACGTGGCCGCGTCGAGCATGGCGGCCCGCGTCTCCTGGAGATCGCGGTGGTAGGCGAGCGGCAGCCCGCGCGGCACCTCCAGGATCAGGGCCAGGTCGGCCTGGATCCGCGCCGCCCGGGCCCGGACCAGCTCGCAGCTGTCCGGGTTCCGCTTGTTCGGCAGCATGGAGCTTCCCGAGACGTACCCGTCGCCCAGGCGGACCCAGCCGACAGCCGGCGACGACCAGATGGCGAGCTCCGCGGCGAGGCGGGAGAGGTGGCCGGCGCAGATGGCGCAGGCCGCCGCCAGCTCGGCCGCGTAGTCACGATCTGCCACGGCGTCCACGGAGTTGGCCGTGATGCCGGCGAAGCCCAGCTCCCGCGCGATCCGCGCACGGTCCAGGGGGAGCCCGGAACCGGCTACCGCCCCGGAGCCGGCCGGACAGCGATCCGCGCGCGAGGCCGTGTCCGCGAGCCGGCCGCGGTCGCGGTCAAGCATCTCCACCCAGGCCAGCAGCTGGTGCGCCAGGAGGACGGGCTGCGCCGGCTGTCCGTGGGTGAGGGCGGGGAGGACGGTCCCGGCCTCGAGCGCCTCGCCCGCACGGTCTGCGAGCGTGGCCTGCAGCCGGCCCG
>CAYVLM010000053.1:0-9348 GCA_964452225.1 uncultured Steroidobacteraceae bacterium
CGATGGCAGGACGCTTCGGGTTGGCCTTGAGGTCCTGCAGGTCGGCGACGAGGAGCACCATCTCCATCAGGTCGTCGATCCCAGTCTTCTGCTTGGCGCTGACCGGGACGGCGATCACGTCGCCGCCGTACTCCTCGATCAGGACGCCAATGTCGGCCAGCTCCTGCTTCACCCGGTCAGGGTTGGCATTGGCCTTGTCGATCTTGTTGATCGCCACGATCATCGGCACGCGTGCCGCGCGCACGTGGTCGATCGCCTCGCGGGTCTGGGGCATGACCCCGTCGTCCGCGGCGACCACGATGATCGCGATGTCGGTGACCTGCGCACCGCGGGCGCGCATGGCGGTGAACGCCTCGTGGCCGGGGGTGTCGAGGAAGACGATCCGCCGGTCGTTGTGCTCGACCTCGCTGGCGCCGATGTGCTGGGTGATGCCTCCCGCCTCACCCGCCGCCACGCTGGTCGACCGCACCGCGTCAAGCAGGCTGGTCTTGCCGTGGTCCACGTGACCCATGATCGTCACGATCGGCGCGCGGGTGACCAGGTCCGCGGGATCGTCGTCCGCCCAGAGCACCGGCTTGCCGCCGCCGTCGCCCTCCTTGCCGGGAGCCACGATCTCCTGCTGCGTCCCGGACTCCGGCGTGCGCTCGGCCGCGCCGCGTTCCACCGTCTCCAGGCCAAGCTCCCCGGCGACCAGAGACGCGGTGTCGAAGTCGATCGCCTGGTTGATGGTGGCGAAGATCCCGTTGCGGATCAGCTCCTTGATGATCTCGGCATGGCCAACCCCAAGGGCAGCGGCCAGGTCCTTGACGGCGATCGACGACGGAATCTCGACCGGGCCGGTGGGTCGCGCGGCCAGCGCGGCCGCCGATTCGGCGGCCGCGGAGGACGACGGCCTGCGCCGCCGCGGCGGACGCGGGCCGCGACGCGGCAGGTATCTACGTGGCGGCATGCTTCTCCTCTAGCTCGAGCGCTCCGGCCGGTACGGTCACCCGCAGCGCCTTGTTGACTGCCCCCGCCAGCCGAGACGGCTCCCGGCAGGCGGGGTCATCGCAGATGTATGTTCCACGTCCCTCGGCGCGGCCCCCCGGGTCGAGCGCGACCGTCCCGTCGGGCGCCCGCACCACGCGGGTCATCGACCGCTTCGGCCGGACGCTGCGACAGACCGCGCAGGTCCGCATCGGGACGTGGTCAGGTCGTCGCTTCGGCATCGGCCGGCGCCTCCGACGGTTCGGATGCCGGCTCCTGCCCGTCGCCGCCGGCAGCAGCGGCCACGCCGGCATCGGATCGGATGTCGATGCGCCAGCCGGTCAGCTTGGCGGCGAGGCGGGCGTTCTGGCCCTCCTTCCCGATTGCCAGGCTCAGCTGACGCTCCGGGACCACAACGTTGGCGATCTTGTGCTCCTCGTCTATCCGGACGTTCAGCACCTCCGCCGGGGAGAGCGCTTCCGCGACGTACTGTGCCGGATCCTCGTGCCAGAGCACCACGTCCACCTTCTCGCCGTTGAGCTCGGCCACGATCGCCTGGATCCGGGATCCGCGCTGACCCACGGCGGCGCCCTTGGCGTCGACGCCCGGCTGCCGGCTCTCCACAGCGACCTTGGAGCGGCTCCCCGCCTCGCGGGCGATACCGCGAATCACGACTGTGCCGTTGTAGATCTCGGGGATCTCCATCTCCATGAGCCGCCGCAGGAAGCCGCGGTGCGTGCGACTGGCCACGATCACCGGCCCCCGGGTCGTGCGTCGCACCTCGAGCACGTACACCTTGAGGTGCTGCCCGATGAGGTAGAGCTCGCCCGGAAGCTGCTCGGTCACGGCCAGGACGGCCTCGACGCCCTTGCCCATGTCGAGGATCACGGCTGACTCTGTGGTCCGGTGGACCACCCCGGTCATGATCTCGCCCTCCCGGCTTGCGTACTGCTGGAAGACGACATCCCGCTCGGCCTCGCGAAGGCGCTGGCGGTAGACCTGGCCGGCCGTCTGGGCGGCGATCCGGCCGAGCTGGGCCTGGGTCACGTTCTCCGGGACGCGGACCTTGCTGCCCACGCCGGTCGACGGGTCGATCTTCTGGGCCTCGCCGACAAGCATCTGCAGGTTCGGGTCCTCGACCTGCTCCTCGGTGGCAACGACCTCGTATTCGCGGTACACGCTGATCTCACCGCTATCCGGGTCGACCCGGACCACCACGTTCTCGGGCGCATCGGCGTTCCGGCGGTAGGCAGACTCGATCGCCTGCTCGAGCGTCTCGATCAGGACCTCTTTCGGCACGCCCTTCTCGGCGTTCAGCTGGAGCAGCGCTCCAATGAAGTCTCGGTTCACGGCGCCCAATGCCTCCGGGACAAAAAAGCAGGACGTGGATGGCGAACCGACCCACGTCCTCGTCAGCTCGATATCAATTCGGTCCGTTCAAACGGCCGGCAAAACCGCCCCGGAGTATACCAGCCGAGCCTCTCCCCCGCCACCTGGGGAGAGGCTCCGCGCGGTGTAAACGGGAGCGTTCAGAGGGCGCCTGCACGCTGCCGATGGCATGCGCAGCCACCGACCATGGAACCGTTCCGGCCGCGCTTTGGGACCAACGGCTCGTGCCCGGATCAGGTGCCCGGCAGGCGCGCGATGTCCTGGATCGAGATCAGGATCACGAGGGCGATGAGGACCAGGAAGCCGGTCAGGTAGATGAGCGCCTCACGCTCCGCCGGAAGCCGGCGGCGTCGCACCGCCTCGATCAGAACGACCAGGATCCGACCTCCGTCGAGGGGCGGGAAGGGCAGGACGTTGAGCACCGCCAGGTTGACGGACAGCAGGCCAACGAAGAACAGCTGGGAAACGACAGGCTCCTGGAGCACCTGGCCGGTGACCTGGGCGATGCCGATTGGGCCGCGCGCCTCGCCGGTGTTCGGCGCCAGACCGACCAGGGCGGCCACGGTCTGCCCCAGCGCACCGGGGATCTGGACCGCGATCTGGGCGGTCTGCTCGGCGCCAAGGGCCACCGCCTCGACCGGGTTCGATGCCAGCGGCGCCACCATGACCGTGTCCGCGGTCCAGGTGAACCCCACCGGGCCCATGCCCGCGTTGAGCTGGTCCTGGGTCAGCTTCCGGGGGGTGACCACCACCGAGGTCGTCTGGGACCCGCGCTCCACCGTCAGGGTCACCGGCTCGCCGGCCCGGCTGGTCACGTAGGTCGTCATGTCCCGCGAGTCGTGGAAATCCCCCGTCGCGTCGCCGAAGGTCCTGCCGTCCGCCGCCAGGATCCGGTCACCCACCTGCAGCGCCCCTTCCGCCGGCGAGCCCGCCTGGATGGAGGTCACGGTCAGCGGGCCGACGAGATCGGGCGTGGGCAGGCCGGCCACCACGGCGAAGAGCACCGCGGCAAGCAGGAAGTTCATGGCCACCCCGGCCACCAGCACGGCGACCCGGATGGGGATCGGCTTGCGGTTGAACGCGCCGGCCATGGCGTGGGCGACTTCATCCTCGGAGAGCCCCTGCTCGCGCAACCGATCGGCCTCGATCTCGCCATCCTCGCCGAGCATCCTGACGTAGCCGCCGAGCGGGGTGGCCCCGATCGAATAGCGGGTCCCGTGCCAGGTCCGCGAGGTGACCCGGGGCGGGAAGCCGACGCTGAACTCCTCGACGGTGATCCCGGCCAGCTTGGCCGCCACGAAATGGCCAAGCTCGTGCACGAGCACCAGGACCACGATGAGGACGATGAAGGCAACGACCGTGCCGACGACACCCATCGATCTGCCTCAGGCGCGGACGCCGGCAAGCCCACCCCGGACCTCGCGGTCGAGATGCACTATCGCCTCGAGGTCCGGCTCTCTGTCGCTCCCCCAGCGCGTGACGGCGCCCTCGATCACCGACGCGATGCGGTCAAATGCCAGGCGGCCCCCCAGGAACGCGGCGACCGCCACCTCGTCGGCGGCGTTCAGCACCACGCCGCGGTTGCCCCCCGCCGCGGCCGCCCGGCGCACGACGTCGTAGGCCGGGTAGCGCGCGAAGTCGAGCGGCACGAACTCCAGGCTTCCCCACCCGGTCGGCGGCGACACGCTCGCCGGGCTCGCGACGCGCTCCGGAGCGGTGAGCGCGTACTGGATCGGGAGGCGCATGTCGGGGAGCCCGAGCTGGGCCTTGAAGGAACCGTCCACGAACTCGACGAGCGAGTGGACCACGCTCCGAGGGTGGATCACGGCGTCGATTCTAGAGTAGTCGAGCCCGTACAGCCATCGAGCCTCGATGGCCTCGAAGGCCTTGTTGACCAGCGTCGCCGAGTCGATCGTGATCTTGGGGCCCATGCGCCAGGTCGGATGGGCCAGCGCCTCGTCGGGGCTGACGTCGGCGAGCGTTCCCGGGTCCCGGTCACGGAAGGGGCCGCCGGAGGCGGTCAGGATCAGCCGGGCCACGTCCGCGAGCCGCTCGCCCCGGAGGCACTGCCAGATGGCCGAGTGCTCGCTGTCGACCGGGCGCAGCAGGTCGAGGGGATCGCCACCGAGCTCGGCGAGGGCGCCCGCCACCAGGTGGCCGCCGGTGACCAGCGTCTCCTTGTTGGCGAGCGCCACCCGGCGGCCGGCACGCAGCGCCGCGAGCACCGCGGGCAGGGCGGTCATTCCCGTGGTCGCCACGACCACCACCGCCGTTTCCTCGCCTGTCGCCAGCTCCTCGAGCCCGCCGGCGGTCCAGCGCGCCGGGTCGAGCCAGTCCGGGACGCCCTGCGGGCTCCAGACCCGGGCGGCGGGCCACTCGCGGGCCTGTGCCTCGAGCTCGGCCCCGGCGTGCCCCGCGGCGAGCGCGGTCACGCTGAACCGCTCCGGGTGAGCGCGGACAACGTCGAGCGTCTGCCGGCCGATGGAGCCGGTCGAGCCGAGCAGAGCGACCCCGAGGCTCACACCACGAAACCCGCGACCAGCAGCGCCCAGCCGGCGACCACCGGCGCCGCGAAGAGGAACGAATCGATGCGATCCAGGATGCCACCGTGCCCGGGCACCAGGAACCCGGACTCCTTGCGGCCGGCGGCGCGCTTCAGCATCGACTCGGCCAGGTCCCCGGCCTGGGCGGCGAGTCCCGCCAGGGGCCCGAGGACGAGCGCCTGCCAGGCCGGCAGCCCGATCAGCCAACCCCCGATGCCGGCTGCCAGCGTGGCGACCACCAGGCCCCCCACCAGGCCCTCGACGGTCTTGGCGGGGCTGATGTGGTCGATCAGGCGCGTCCGGCCCAGCCAGCGCCCCGTCAGGTATGCACCGCTGTCATAGCCCCACACGAGCCCCAGCAGCGTCAATCCCCACGCGGTCCCGCTGTGCAGCGAGAGGGCGCCAACCTGGGTGGATGCAGATCCGCCGGCCGGGGCGAGGTGGGTCACCAGCACGATGGTTGGCGCCAGCAGGCCCACGTACGCCACCCCGAACGAGGTGACCGACCAGGTGACGAACCCCTTGCGCGGGTCGGCGCGGGTGAACCCGGCGAAGCCGAGCAGCAGAAGCGCCGCGGCAAACGCGCCGGCGACCAACCCCACCGGCTGTGTCACACGGATCAGCTCGGAGAGGGTGCCGGCCACGTTCCGGGCGTTGGCAGCGATCAGCCCGGCGGCGGCGACCGCCACTCCAGCGACGAGCCCCACGACCTGCGGCGGTTCGAACCCCCCGGCATCGAGCAGGCTGATCAGCTCGGCGAACGCCAGGAAGATGACGATACCGACAGCCGAGCTCACCCACGGCTCGCCCAGCAGCACCACGGCCACGACGACGGGCACGAGGATGGCCGCGGTGATCAGGCGCGTCCGCAGCATCGGTGCGCTCTCCTCAGGATCCGAAGCGCCGATGGCGGCTGGCAAACTCGTCCAGCGCAGCGTCGAGATCGGCCTTCGTGAAGTCGGGCCACAGCACCGGCGTGAAGACGAGCTCGGCATAGGCACCCTGCCAGAGCAGGAAGTTGCTGGTCCGCTGCTCGCCACCGGTACGGATCAGCAGGTCCACGTCGGGCTGGCCGGCCGTGTACAGGTGAGAGGCAATGTGCTCCTCGTCGATGGTCGCGGCGTCGACCCCGGCCGCCTGCATCGAGCGCAGGGCATCGACGATCTCCGCGCGCCCGGAGTAGTTGAAGGCGATGTTCAGCGCCATCCTGCGACCGGCCCGGGTCTTCTCCTCCGCCTCGCGGATCGAGCGCTGGATCTCCGCAGGAGCCTCGTGCAGGCGCCCGATGACGTGGACCCTGACCCCCTCCGCCACCAGCTCGTCGGTGTTCTGGCGGACGGCCCCGTCGATGAGGCCGAAGAGCCCGGCCACCTCGTCCTCGGTTCGCCGCCAGTTCTCCTGGCTGAAGACGTACAGGCTGAGGACCTCGATCCCGCGGTCGGGGGCCACCCGCACGATGGGCTTGATCGCCTCGACCCCCTGAACGTGCCCGGCGATGCTCGGCAGGCCACGCGCCGCCGCCCAGCGGCGGTTGCCGTCCATGATGATCGCGACATGTCGCGGGCGTTCACGGACAGCCAGCGCCTCAGACCTCCATCACCTCGGCTTCCTTGCGCTCGCAGCGGCCGTCGATCACCTCGATGAACTGGTCGTGCACGCGCTGGAGGCCGTCAAGCTCGCGATGCTCCTCGTCCTCGGAGATCTCGGTGTCGCGCAGCGCCTTCTTGAGCTGGTCGGCCGCCTCGCGCCGATGATGCCTGATCTCCACCCGGGCCTCCTCGGCCCGCTTTCGGACCAGCTTCACCAGGTCGTGCCGCCGCTCCTCGGTGAGCGCCGGCACGTTGAGTCTCACGACCGCGCCGTCCACGTTGGGCGTCAGGCCGATGTCGCTCTTGATGATCGCCTTCTCGATTGCCGGCAGGACCGAGCGATCCCACGGCTGGATCATGATCATGTGGGGGTCAGGCACGCTGATCCCCGCAAGCTGGTTGAGCGGGGTCGCCGCTCCGTAGTAGTCCACGTTGATCCGCTCGACGAGCGCGGTCGAGGCGCGCCCGGTCCGGATCCCGGCGAAGTCGCGCTCCATGGCCTCGATGGCGCGCTGCATCTTGGGCTCCGCCGCCAGCACCGCCTCGTGCGTCATGGGCTCACCTCCCCGGCGATCAGCGTCCCGATCCGCTCGCCCCGGACGGCCCGGACGATGTTCCCCTCGCGGGTCATGTCGAAGACGACGATCGGCATCTCATTGTCCATCGCCAGGCTCACGGCAGTCGCGTCGAGCGCGCCAAGCCGGTTCGCCAGGAGCTCGGTGTAACCGATCTGGCTGTAGCGGGTCGCCTCCGGGTGCAGCTCGGGGTCGGCATCGTACACCCCGTCGACGCGGGTCGCCTTGAGGATCACATCGGCCCCGATCTCGACCGCACGGAGGGTCGCCGCCGTGTCGGTCGTGAAGTACGGGTTGCCGGTGCCCGCCACGAGCAGGATGACCCGGCCCTTCTCCAGGTGGCGAATGGCCCGACGCCGAATGTACGGCTCGCAGATCTCGTTGATGGCGATGGCGCTCATCACCCGCGTCGGGCAGTCCGCCTGCTCGAGCGCGTCCTGCAGCGCGAGGCCGTTCATGACCGTGGCGAGCATCCCGATGTAGTCGCCGGTGGCGCGGTCCATGCCGCGCGCAGCCGCCTCCAGGCCACGGAAGATGTTGCCGCCGCCGACCACGATCGCCACCTCGGCACCGGTCGCGCGAGCATCGGCCACCTGGGTGGCGATCATCCGGGTCACCCCCGGATCGACGCCGTACGCGCGCTCCCCCATCAGCGCCTCTCCGGACAGCTTGAGCAGCACCCGTCGGTAGCGCGTCTCGGCCGGCTTCGTCTCCGTCATGATCCGAAAATGGTGCCTCAGTCTCCTGTTTCGCCGACCGCCATCCGCGCAAAGCGGGCGACCTTGATGTTCTCGCCAAGGACCGCGATCTTGTCGGTGATCAGGTCGCCGATCTTCCGATCTGTGTCTCGGTAGGGCAGCTCGACCAGGCAGGCCTGCTCAAACCATTTCCCGAGCTTGCCCTCGACGATCATCGGGATGCTGGCCGCCGGGCGTCCCTCGGCCGTCGCTTCCTCGGCAATTTCGCGCCTCAGCGCCTCGAGCGTCTCGGAGGGGACGTCGTCGCGTGAGACGTAGGCCGGGTTGTGGCCGGCCACGGCGATCGCCAGGTCACGCGCGAGCTGCTGGAAGTCGTCGGTGCGGGCCACGAAGTCCGTCTCGCAGTTGAGCTCCAGCAGCACGCCCAGCCGCGATCCGTGGTGGATGTAGCTGGTGACGATCCCCTCGCGAGCGACGCGATCAGCCTTCTTCGCGGCGATCAAGAGGCCCTTCTCGCGGAGCCAGGCAATCGCGCCATCGATGTCGCCGCCGCTCTCCTCGAGAGCGTGCTTGCAGTCCATGATCCCCGCGCCGGTCTGGTCGCGGAGGCGCTTCACGTCCTCGGGCTTGATCTGGCCGGTGGTCATCTGTTCCTTTCCCTGGATGGTCCGCCGGCGCCGGTCCGGCGCCGGTGTCTGGTTGCTAGTCGTTCTCCGCCCCGCGGCCGCGCTCGCCGCGACCCCGGTCGCCACGGTCTCGCTCGCCGCGGTCTCGCTCGCCACGGTCTCGCTCGCCACGGTCTCGCTCGCCGCGGTCTCGCTCCTCCCGCTCGTCGGGCTCGCTGTCGCCTTCCTCCTCGCCTCGCGTTTCGGCCGCGCGACGCGCTCGGGCGCGACGATCCTCGTCCTCGTCCTCCTCGGGTTCGGGCTCGAAGACCAGGGCTTCGCCGGCGGCGAGGGCGGCGCTGTACGTGGTCTCGTCGGCAAGAGCGCTCTCGTCGATGGGAGGCAGCGCCTCGGCCTGCTCGAACTCCTCGTCCAGGCGTGCCTGGCGCTCCGACTGCGCCTCGAGGACGGCATCAGCCACCTTGGAGGCGACCAGCTTCACCGACCGGATCGCGTCGTCGTTCGCCGGAACGATCCAGTCGATCAGGTCCGGGTCGCAGTTCGTGTCCGTCATGGCGACGATCGGGATCTCCAGCCGCCGCGCCTCGCTGACGGCGATCGCCTCGCGGTGCGGATCGACGATGAAGACGGCCCCCGGAAGGCGTCGCATGCGACGGATGCCGCCCAGCGCTCCGTTCAGGCGCACGATCTCGTCACTGAGCTTCGAGGCCTCCTTCTTGGTGAGGCGCTCGAACTCCCCGCTGTCGCGCCGCGCCTCCAGGGCCTCGAGGCGCTGAATCCGGCGCTTGATGGTGGTGAAGTTGGTCAGCATCCCGCCGAGCCAGCGCGTGTTCACGTAGTGCTGGCCGCAGCGCTCCGCCTCGAAGGCGATCGACTCCTGCGCCTGCTTCTTGGTGCCAACGAAGAGGACGCTGTCCCCGCGGCGGATCGTGTCGCGGATGAAGTCCAGCGCCGCATCCAGG
>CAYVLM010000054.1:0-9342 GCA_964452225.1 uncultured Steroidobacteraceae bacterium
CGCGGCGGCCGCCCAGGGCGCGCCCGTGCGGCGGTGGCTGACCTGCTCGAGCTCGTGGACCTGACCTACAGCCGCTTCCGGCCGGACAGCGAGCTGAGCCGCCTCAACGCGAGGTCGGGCCAGAGCGTCCCGGTCAGCGGCCTCCTCCTCCACGCGGTCGAGACTGCCCTGCGTGGCGCGCGTCTCAGCGAGGGACTCGTGGACCCGACCGTCGGCGGAGCGATGCGGCTCATCGGGTATGACGCGGATTACGCGGTCGTCGAGAGGCGGGCCGATGACGGCAACCCGTTCCTCCGATTCGAGCCGATTCCCGGCTGGCAGACGGTCCGGGTCGACCTGCATGCGCGAACCATCCGAACCGATCCCGGGGTCGAGCTCGACCTCGGATCGACCGGCAAGGCCCTTGCCGCCGACCTGGCCGCGGCCGCTGCCCGCTTCGCCATGGGGCGGGGCGGGGTGCTGGTCAGCCTGGGTGGCGACATCGCGGTGGCCGGTGATCCGCCGGAGGGGGGATGGCGCGTGCTGGCCGCGGAAGACCACGCGGCCCCCGATGATCCCGCCGGGGAGATGGTGACGCTCAGCGAGGGCGGGCTCGCCACCTCCAGCACCACGGTGCGTCGCTGGACCCGTGCCGGCATCGGCCTCCATCACCTCGTCGACCCGCGGACCGGGCGTCCCGCGGACGGGCCCTGGCGCACCGCCTCGGTCGCGGCGGCCTCCTGCGTGGACGCCAACATCGCGGCCACGGCGGCGATCCTGCTGGGCGAGCGCGCCGAGGCCTGGCTCGCAGAGCGTGACCTCCCCTCCCGCCTCGTTCGCCACGATGGCGTCATCGCCCGGGTCGCCGGCTGGCCGGCGCCGGTGGAGACACGGCTCACGGATGGGGCGGAACGGCCCGCCGAGGTCCCGGCGTGACCGACTCGGTCCTCTGGTACGTCACCAGAGGCGCGGGCATCGCCTCGCTGGTCATGCTGACCGGCGTGGTGGTGCTCGGCATCGTGACCTCCGTTCGCTGGCAGCGGCCGGGATGGCCGCGATTCCTCAGCGCCGAGCTCCACCGCTCGGTCTCACTCGTCACGCTCATCTTTCTCGGGATCCACGTCGTGGTCGCCATCATCGACCCGTACACGTCGCTCGGCTGGGCATCGGCGCTGGTGCCGTTCTCGTCGCCGTACCGCTGGTTCTGGCTCGGGCTCGGGGGCGTGGGGATGTACCTCATCGCGGCGATCGTGGCCACCAGCCTCCTGCGACCGTACATCGGACGTCGCACCTGGCGCCTGGTCCACTGGGCCACCTATGCCGCCTGGCCGATAGCCCTGGTCCACGGCATGGGCACCGGTACCGACACCGGCGCACCCTGGATGTGGCTGATCGACGCCGGCTGCGTGGCCGCCGTGCTCGCGGCCGTCGCGTGGCGCGTCAGCGCGGCGGACGCGGCCCAGATCGAGCGCGACTCGGCACTGCCGGACCCGTTCGCCTGGAGGAGCCAACGGTGAGCCCCGTCACGACAGGTCCGCACCGGCTCCTCGCCGGGCCGGACTTCGGCGAGGGCGCCGAGGACTACGCGGCGCATGTTCGACGCCTGGGTGAGCTGCCTATCGAGCTTTCCGGTTCCCGCGTCATCGACGAGGTCGAGCGGAGCGGCCTGCTCGGCCGCGGCGGCGCCGGCTTCAGCGTCGGCCGCAAGTGGCGGGCCGTCGCCGCCCGGGCGCGGCGCGGTGCCGTGGTGATCGCCAACGGCGCCGAGGGCGAGCCACGCTCCGCCAAGGACCGGGCGATCATGACCCTCAGACCCCACCTGGTGATCGACGGTGCGGTCCTGGCGGCGCTCTCGGTCGGAGCGGACTGGGTGAGGATCTACGTGGGCACCGAGCACGCCGCTGCCGCGGACGCCCTGTCGCGCGCGCTCGCCGAGCGGCCGAACCACCTGGGCGTCGACTTCGACCTGGTCGAGGCTCCCACCGGGTACGTGTCCGGCGAGTCGAGCGCGGTGGTCCGCTATCTCAACGAACGCGACGCCAGGCCGATGTCGAAGCCTCCCCATCCCTTCGAGCTGGGCATCGCCGGGCGTCCCACGCTGGTCCAGAACGTCGAGAGCCTGGCCTACGCTGCGCTCATCGCACGACACGGCGCGGAGTGGTACCGCCAGCCCGGGCGCGGCCAGACGCGCGGGACGGCGCTCGTGACGGTGAGCGGCTCGGTCGCATCACCGGGCGTCCGCGAGATCGAGTACGGCACGACCCTGCGCGAGCTGCTGGTGGTCGCCGGTGGCGAGGCGGCGGACATCGGCGCGGTGCTCGTCGGCGGCTACTTCGGGGGATGGGCTTCCATCGACAGCGTCCTGGACCTGCCGCTCGACCCGGCAGCCCTGGACGACATCGGCCTCGGGTTCGGCTGCGGGCTGATCGGCCTGCTTCCGGCCGACGCCTGCGGCGTGTGGGCCACCGAGCAGATCGTCGCCTACATGGCGGGCGAGAGCGCACGCCAGTGCGGTCCCTGCCTCTTTGGCCTGGGCGCCATGGCGGCCAGCCTGCGACGGCTGGGCGTGGGCGAGGCCCAGCGCCATGACCTGCGGAACCTTGCGCGCTGGGCGGACGAGATCGAGGGGCGGGGGGCCTGCCACCATCCGGACGGCACCGCGGCGCTGCTCCGCAGCGGCCTGGCCGTCTTCGCGGACGAGTTCGCCCTGCACGCGGACGGGCGCTGCTCGCGCCCGGTCGCCGCCGCCCGGGGGCTGGCATCGTGAGCGCGTCGCTGCGGGTCGACCGCATCCGCTGTGATGGCTACGGGATGTGCGCCGAGCTCCTGCCGGAGATGATCGCCCTTGACGACTGGGGCTATCCGATCCTGCGCGGCGGTCCGGTCCCTCGCTACCTCGAGGAGCTCGCCCGGCGCGCGGTCGATGTCTGCCCGGTGCTGGCCCTGCACCTCGAGGTGGCGCGCGTCCAGCGCGTCGGAGGAAGATGAGCCCATGCGCATCCTCGTGGCGGAGGACGACCCCGGCCTCCAGGAAGTGATCGCCCTGGGCCTCCGCGATGCCGGCTACCACGTGGACACCGTCGACCGCGGCGACGACGCCATCGATCAGATGCGCTGGTACGAGTACGACGTGGCCGTCATCGACTGGCGAATGCCCGGGGCGGAGGGGATCGACGTCGTGGCCTGGGCGCGCCGCAACCACCGCCCCACCGGCCTCCTCATGCTCACCGCCCGTGACGCCCCGGCTGACCGCATCCGCGGCCTTGACACCGGTGCCGACGACTACCTGGTCAAGCCCTTCGACTTCGGGGAGCTGCTGGCCCGCATCCGGGCGCTCCAGCGACGGCCACGCGGGGTCGAGGGTCCGGTGCTCGAAAAGGGCCGCATCGCCCTGGATCCGGTCACCCGCTCAGTCTCTGCGGCAGGCACGCCGCTGAACCTGACCGGGACCGAGTTCCTGATCCTGGAGCTGCTCCTGCGCCGCTCTCCGGCCGTCGTGGATCGCAAGGCGATCGCCGAGCACGCCTGGGCGGACGAGACCGATCCTCTCGGCTCGAACGCCATCGACGTCCAGATGAGCCGCCTGCGCGCGAAGCTGCCGAACGCCGGGGTCCGGATCGTGACCGTGCGCGGTGCCGGCTACCGGCTGGAGGAGGCATGACCGGCCGCCCGCCGAGCGACGTTCGGCGCGCGTCGATCCGGGTGACGCTGGGCGCCACGGCCGCGGTGGCCGTGGCGTACCTCTTCGTGGCTGCCGCGGTGTTCGCCATCGTCAGCACCAACCTCACGAACCAGGTCGATCAGCGGCTCGCCTCGGCGCTCACCAGCCTGGTCACCGGGCTCAACGGCCAGGCGCCGGATGGCGGCTCGGGCGAGCCCGAGGGGCCGCACGATCGCCCGCTGGGCCCGCCGGTGCTCATCTGGGAGTTCCTGCCGAACAACTCGGTGCTGACCAACACTCAGAACGCCACGCTGTCGGGATCGGCCCAGTCGGTCACCTCGCCCACCACCGTCACCATCAACGGCACGCCGGTGCGGATCGCCGGCCAGGACATCGGGGGCGTGCACATCGTCGTGGGCCAGGACATCACCGACATCGCGCGCACCCAGTCCAACCTGATCTTGGCCGAGGTGATCATCGGCCCGATCCTGCTCCTCGTGGTCTTCTTCAGCGCGGTCTTCGTGGGGCGGCGGGTGGCCACGCCCATCGAGATCGCCCGGCGCCGCCAGCTCGACTTCTCGGCGGACGCCAGCCACGAGCTGCGCACCCCGCTCTCGGTGATCGAGGCCAACACCTCGCTGGCCCTCGCCGAGCCGCGGGCCGCCGCGTGGTACCGCTCCGCGTTCGAGCGAGTGAGCGGCGAGACCGGGCGCATGCGCCGCCTCCTCGAGGACCTCCTCTGGCTGGCGCGCTTCGACGCGCGGCAGGCGAACCCGAGCGCAGAGCCGGTCGACCTGGGCATCCTCGCGGAGCAGGCGGTCGATCGCTTCCGGGCAATCGCCGAGGCGCGCACCCTGCGGCTCGAGCACCGCCTGGTGACCGGCCAGGTGGTCAACGCCTCACCCGAGTGGCTGGACCGGCTGCTCGGCGTCCTGCTCGACAACGCCTGCAAGTACGCGCCGACCGGGGGCGAGGTCGCCATCAGCGTCGAGCCCGATGGCGGCCGGGTGGTGCTCACCGTGGACGACTCGGGCCCCGGCATCCCCGAGGAGGAGCGAGGCCGCATCTTCGACCGGTTCCATCGCGCCACCGACGGGGAGTCCGGCGCCGGGCTGGGACTGGCGATTGCCGACGAGATCGTGGAGGCGACCGGCGGCCGATGGCGCCTTGACCGCTCCCCGCAGGGTGGCGCCCGGATGTCCGTCAGCTGGCCCCGCAGCAAGGTGACCGGCGCCTAGCGCGCCGCGCAAGCCGAGCGCGTAACCGAACCGAAAGGGGGGTCGGGCGAGACTCCCTCCGTGATGGCACCGTCCTGCTCCTCCACGGTGCGTGGCCGCAGGCACCGCACCTCGTGGAGCTTGCCGGGCTCGTCGCCGCCAACGGAGTTGCGACCATCGTCCGGTTCGTCATGCTTCGCACGTGGATCGTTCGGGGCCGACGGCCGTCTCCAACCGCAATCACGATCAGAAAGGCCCTTCCATGACCTCCATCACCCGCCCTCGATCCGGCGTCGACCTGCGGCGTCGCTTCCCGCTCGCGGGGCTCGCGAGCCTCGTCCGCGGCCGGACCGAGGAGGTCGTCTGGGTGCGCCCGGCCTTCTGGGGCGTCACGGCCCTGGCCGCGATCCTGTACGTCGTGAACCTGACCGTCTCCGGCTACGCGAACACCTACTACTCCGCGGCCGCCCTGGCCGGCAGCCAGAGCTGGTCGGCGTGGTTCTTCGGCAGCTTCGATGCCGCGAACTTCATCACCGTCGACAAGCCGCCGATGTCGACCATGGTGATGGGCCTCTCGGTCCGCCTCTTCGGCCTGTCGTCGTGGAGCATCCTGCTTCCACAGGCGCTGATGGGCGTGGCGTCGGTCGCGCTGCTCTTCGCCATCGTGCGGCGGTCGCACGGCCCGGTTGCGGCCACCATTGCGGGGCTGGTGATGGCGCTGACCCCGGCTGCCGTCCTCATCTTCCGCTACAACAACCCCGACGCCCTGCTCACGCTCCTGCTTGTCGCCGCGGCCGGCGCATTCCTTCGCTCGCTCGAGGACGGCCGGATCCGCTGGCTGGTGGTCGCGTCCCTCCTGGTGGGCTTCGCCTTCAACACGAAGCTGCTGCAGGCCTACCTGGTGCTCCCCGCCTTCGCGCTGACCTACCTGATCGCCGCTCCCGGCCATGTCTGGCGACGGCTCGGGATGCTGGCCATTGCCCTGGTCACCGTGCTGGTCAGCAGCTCCTGGTGGGTGCTGGCGACCGTGCTCGTGCCGGCATCGGTCCATCCGTTCATCGGCGGGAGCACCAACAACTCGGCGCTTGACCTGATCTTCGGATACAACGGGCTGGCGCGCATCTTCGGCAACACCTTCGGTGGCGGCGGAGGACCTGGCGGCATCGGTGCCGCCGGGCCCGGCGGTGGCGGTGGGTTCAGCGGCTCGCCCGGCCTCCTCCGCCTCTTCAACTCCGAGCTCGGCGGCCAGGTCGCGTGGCTCCTCGGGTTCTCGCTGGTCGGGATGGTGAGCGGCCTGGCCCTGCGCTGGCGCGCTCCGCGCACCGACTCGCGCCGCGCCGCGACCCTGATGTGGGGCGGCTGGCTGCTGGTCACCGCCGCGGTCTTCAGCTTCATGTCCGGCATCATCCACAGCTACTACAGCGTCGCGCTTGGGCCGGCCATCGGGGCCCTGGTGGGGATCGGCGTGGTGGAGCTCTGGCAGTGGCGGCGCCGGTCGATCGCCGGTGGCCTGCTGCTGGGAGCCACCATCGTGGGCAGCGGACTGCTCGCCTGGTGGCTGCTGTCACGGACCCCCAACCTCGCGCCGGGCCTTGGTCTGGTGATCCTGGGCGTCTCGGCGCTCGTCGCGGTCATCGTGGCTCTCCCCCATGCCGAGGACCAGCGCCACACCCAGATGGCCGCCGTGGCCCTGGGGATGGCAGTCCTGCTCGCCGCGCCCGGCACCTATGCGGTCGACACCATGCTCACCGCCTACTCGGGTGGCGATCCGTCGGCCGGACCGACCTCCGGCGGCATCGGCGGGTTCGGGGGGTTCGGCGGATTCGGCGGGCGGGGCGGTGGCGGGCCGGGGACGGCCTCCACGGACTCGGCGCTGATCAGCTACCTGCTGGCCAACCAGGACGGCGCCACCTGGATCGTGGCGACCACGTCGGCCCAGGAGGCAGGCTCCCTCGAGCTCGCCGCCGGGAAGCCGGTGATGGCTATGGGCGGGTTCACCGGCAGCGACCCGGCGCCCAGCCTGGACGAGTTCAAGGCGCTGGTTGCCGAGGGCAAGGTCCGCTACGTGCTGGTGAGCGGTCGCGGTGGCTTCGGCCCCGCCGGCGGCTCGAGCTCCGTCTCGGCCATCGACCGCTGGGCCGAGTCCGTCGGGACCCCGGTCAGCTACGGCGGCAGCGCCACGCTGTACGACCTGGGGGCGTTGGCCACCGGCGCCTCCTGAGCTCGGTCGGGTGGATTTGCACCACGGATAGCTAACGGCCAGGAAGGGCGTGCCTGCCCTCGCGTCGGCGCGCTTCCTGGCCGAAATGTGTCCAGTGAGGCAATTCCCGGCCAAGGAGAGTGATTTCCTGGTCCCTCCTTGTCCGTTGGTTGTCTGGGGTGAAAGCCCGACGCGACCAGCGCAGCCGATGGGGTCCGCTCGGCCGCCAGCGCATATATTGACAATCATCGATATAGTGGGTGTGTGAAGGCCACCGATCCGGACGTCCAGCTCCTCCAGGCGCTCGCCGATCCGGTGCGCCTCTCGATCGTTCGCCAGCTGGCCGCCGCCCGCGGCCCGGTCTGCGCCTGCGACCTCACCGAGTGCTGCACCGTCCGCCAGCCGACGGTGAGCCACCACCTCCGCACCCTCCGGGAGGCGGGGCTGGTCACCACCGAGCGGCGCGGCACGTACATCTACTACGCCCTGGCCCCGGACCTCGCCCGGCGCTGGGTGGGCATCGGCTCCACCCTGGCGGGCCTGGCCCAGGTTGCCTAGGCGGGCATGGGAGAAGACCAACCGATGTCGACCGAAATCGAGATCCACGAGCAGGTGCGCGAACGCTACGCCCAGGCCGCGCGCGAGGCGCTCGCCGGGACCGCCACCGGGTGCTGCGACGAGCCCGGGATCGGGGCTGAGCTGTACTCGGCACTGGAGCGCGAGGAGCTCCCCGATGCCGCGGTCATGGCCTCGCTGGGCTGCGGCAACCCGACCGCCGTCGCGGAGCTGCACCCGGGTGAGCGGGTCCTTGACCTGGGCTCCGGAGGCGGGATCGACGTCCTCCTCTCCGCCAGGCGGGTGGGGCCAACCGGGCGCGCGTTCGGGCTGGACATGACCGACGAGATGCTCACGCTGGCCCGCCGCAACGCAGCCCAGGCGGGCGCCACGAACGTGGAGTTCCTGAAGGGCACCATCGAGGCGATCCCCCTGCCGGCCGACTCGATTGACGTGGTGATCAGCAACTGCGTCATCAACCTGGCCGCGGACAAGGAGGCGGTCTTTTCGGAGATCGCGCGCGTCCTGCGCCCTGGCGGCCGGATGGGCGTCTCGGACATCGTCGCGGATGACGCGCTGAGCGCGCAGGACCGCGCGGAGCGGGGTTCGCTCGTCGGCTGCATCGCCGGGGCCCTCTCGTTCGACGAGTACGCGGCCGGCCTGGAGCTGGCCGGGCTGACAGACATCTCCGTCACCCCGACCCACGACGTGGCGGACAGGATGCACGGCGCCATCATCCGCGCGGTGAAGCCCGCGGACTGGTCGCCATCGGCCCGCCCGGAGCATCGCGCCGGGGGCGAGCTGACCCTGGACGCCGGGGGCTGCTGCGGGGGGTGCTGCTAGGCGCTGACCCCGATCAGCGTCCCGACCCCGTAGGTCACCGCCGCCGCGATCCCCCCCAGGATCAGCTGGCGGACCCCGGTGAGGAGCGGGCTGCGGTGGGTCAGAATGCTGACCCCGATCCCGAGGGTGAAAAGCGCGGCGAGGCTCACGCCGAGGCTGAGGCCGAAGGCCAGCCCGCCGGAGGCGACCAGGTACGGGATGAGCGGGACCAGGGCGCCCAGGGTGAACGCGAAGAAGGAGCCGATGCCGGCCGCCCACGGCGAGCCGATGGAGCGCGCGTCGAGGCCCACCTCCTCGAAGATGAGCAGACGGGTGGCCGCCTCCGGATCGGCGAACACGCGGTCCACGAAGGTGGCCGCCTCGTCCGCGGTGAAGCCCCGATCGCGGTAGATGCCGATCAGGATCTGGCGCTCCTGCTCGGACGCCTCACGAAGCTGGTAGCGCTGAAAGGCCATCTGGTAGGCGAGCAGCTCCTGCTGGCTCTTCACGCTGATGTACTCGCCCACGCCCATGCTGAAGGCTCCCGCGAGCAGCCCCGCGATCCCGGCCAGCACGATCACCCCCGGTGCCGCGTTGGCGCCGGCGACACCCATCACCAGGGCCAGGTTGGAGACCAGGCCGTCGTTCCCGCCGAACACCACCGGGCGCAGGACACCGGTGGCCCGGGTCTCGTGCGGCCCGGTCGGATCGGGAAGCTCGGGTGGGTGGATGAAGGGAATGCGGCTGAACACTGCGGCGTATTGGAGCGGGGCGTTGGGGTCGTCTGACAGGGCCGAACGGACCCGAAGGACAGTACCACCCGATACGACCGCGGCGAGCTCCGGCTGCCCAGGGTCGTCGCCGCTGCGAGGCGGCGACGCGCAGATCCCCATCGACCGGGGAGAGTG
>CAYVLM010000055.1:0-9258 GCA_964452225.1 uncultured Steroidobacteraceae bacterium
CCTCGCCCAGGCCCCGCTCACGCGCGTCGCCGGTCCCGGGGAAGAGCGGCCGCTGGTGGCTGGAGGCATAGAGGACCTCCGGATGGTGGTTGAAGATCTCCTGCGTCCCGTCCCCGTGGTGCACGTCCCAGTCGACGATGGCGATCCTGCGAGCCAGCCGGCGCCGTTCGAGGGCGGTCACCGCGATGGCGATGTTGTTCAGCAGGCAGAAGCCGCCGGCACGGCCCCTGCCAGCGTGATGGCCCGGCGGGCGAACCACGGCGAAGGCCACCTCCACGCGTCCCTCGGCGACCGCCAGGGCCGCTTCCTCCGCGGCGCCCGCGGCCAGCCGCGCCGCTCGCATCGATCCCGTGGCCACGTACGTGTCCTGGTCAACCCAGGCGCCACCCGATTCGTCGAGCACGTCGAGCGCCGCGACATAGTCCCGGTCGTGCACCGCCAGGATCGCGTCCTCCGCGGCTGGCTGCGGGATGCGCTGCTCGACCTCGGCTCCGACCATCGCGGCCCCATGCAGGACGCCGGCCACGACCGCGTCGACGCGTTCCTGCCGTTCGGGGTGGCCGGGCGCGGCGTGGCGCTTCATGTCGGGGTGCGTGAGGAGCAGCACCCGCGGGACACCGGCCTCGCCCGAGCCGGTCACTTGCGGACGAAGCGCATCACGAAGAGCGAGGCCTCGAACAGGACGTACATCACCGCGGCCAGGATGCTCGGGGAGAAGGGATCGCCGCCCGGCGTGACGACCACCGCGAAGATCACGATCCCGAGGATCACCAGCCGACGCTGCGCGGCGACTCGCCGGTAGGACAGGATCCCGACGCGGGCCAGGGCCAGGAGCACGATCGGGAACTCCATCACCAGCCCGAAGGCGAGCATCACGGTGGTGATGAACCCCACGTACTCGTTGATCGTGAGCAGCGGCTGGAGGCCAGGCTCCGCGAAGCCGAGCAGGAAGATGAGCGCGAACGGCACGATGAGGTAGCCGACCGCCATGCCGATGGCGAAGAGGACCATGGCCGCGAGGAGCAGCGGCCAGACCAGCCGCCGTTCGCGGCGGGTGAGCCCGGGGGTGACGAAGCGCCAGATCTCGAAGAGGATCACCGGCATCGCCAGCACCACGCCGGCGAAGACCGCGATCTTGAGCTTGACGCCAAAGGCCCCACCGACCGTGAGGAAGTACAGCGTTTCGTAGTCGGCCGGCAGGGGGGTCCGGAGCAGCTTGAGGATGGGATCCGCGACGAAGAAGCCGATGACCGCGCCGATGACGAGCGCGACGATCGTGGCGATGAGGCGGCGACGGAGCTCCTCGAGATGCTCGAGGAGGGGCATGGCCGCCTCGTCGTTGCTCATAGGCGGGTCAACCTCGGTGGATCAGGCGGGCACGGCCTGGCGACGGGCGCCAGGGGCCCGGCCTCGAGTGAGTTACTTTGGTTCGCTCGGCGCGTCGCTGCTCGGGCTGCCACTCGACGCCGCGGCCTGCTTCTCCTTGTCCTCGGCGGGCTTGGCCGGCGTGGCCGCGGGCTCGACGGCCGACGTGACCTCGCCGCGGATCGAGTCCTCAAGGTCACTCGACGCCTTCCGGAACTCGCGCACTCCCTTGCCGATCGCGTTGCCGATGTCCGGCAGCTTGCCCGGGCCGAAGAGGATCAGGACGATGACCAGGACGAGGATCAGCTCGAACGGTCCGATGTTGAAGGGCATGAGCCTTGGCGTTGCACCTCGTTCGTGGCCCATCGGCCAGTGTCACGTGGCTGGAGGGGCCTACGCACCGAGTGTAGCACCGACGGCCCGCATTTCGCCCCGCATGCGCTCTGCGGCGAGACGCGCCGCTATCGCCCAGTCGTCGCCCCGGCTCGCGCCGGCGATCGCCCTCGAGACCGCAACGACCCCGGGCGCCGCACGACCGTGGCAGGTTCGGAGCGCGGTCTCCAGATTGCCGCCCTGGGCGCCCACGCCGGGCACCAGGAACCCGGGCCCCGGCACCGTTTCCCTCACGCGTCGCAGCTCCGCCGGCGCGGTCGCTCCGACAACGAGCCCCACTCGACCGTCCGGCCACCGGCCCGCCGCCCAGCGGGCCACCGCGAGGTAGAGCGGTTCCCCGTCCACGCGGAGGTCCTGGATCACCCCGCCGCTCGGGTTGCTCGTCCTGGTCAGGACGTAGGCCACGCGGTTCGGGTAGGAGAGGAACGGCTCGATCGCGTCCTCCCCGAGGTACGGCGAGACCGTCACCGCGTCGGCCTCGAGGTGGCCGAACAGGGCTGCCGCCTGGCGCTCGGCAGTCGACCCGATATCGCCGCGCTTCGCGTCGAGGATGAGGAAGAGATCTCGCGGCAGATCGTCCCGGAGCCGCTCCAGCGCCGCCAGCCCGGCAGACCCGAATGCCTCGAAGAAGGCGACGTTGATCTTGACGGCCGCCGCCTCCGGAACGGTCGCCTCCGCGAGGCCCCGCGCGAACCGCTCGATTCCCTGGGCCGTGGGCGGCAGACCGGCGGGCAGCGCCTGGGGGTGCGGGTCGATCCCCACGCAGAGCGGCGCCCCGAGCCGCCCGATGCGGGCCGCGAGTCGCTCGAGCGGGGTCGTCCCGCGATTATCGGTCACGACCGTCCCGCCGGGGTCAGCGCCGGGTCGGGAGACCGCGCCCGGCGCCGCGCCAGCAGCGGGCTTGCCGCGGCATCGGCGTAGTCGATCACCCGCAGCCGGAGACGGTCGATCCCCTCGTAGCGATCCCGTTCCAGTCGTCCGACAAGGTCCACGGCGCGCCCCGGTTCCGGCAGCGGCCAGTCTGGCGGGGCGCCGAAGGAAACCGCGTCGAAGGCCTCCAGGCCACGGCGCATCCGGAAATGGATGTGCGCCTCGTCGCGGCCCACCCGGCGCGCTCCGCTCACCCGCAGCCCGGTCACGGCCAGGACCGGCTCCGCGTTCCCCGGGCCGTAGGGCTCGAGGCGGGCCAGCTGTTCGGCGAGGGGCCAACCGAGGCGGCCCGCGGGGAGAACGAGGTCGACAATGACGCTCCCCGATCCCCCGGCAGCCGGCGCACGATCTGCCGGATACGGTCGCGGCAGCGCCTCGAACGCGTCCACGAAGCTCCCCCACCCAGCCGGGTCGAGGCTGAAGCCGCCCGCACCGGCATGCCCTCCGCGCTTGGTGAGATGGGCCGCGCAGGCCTCGAGCGCCGCGGCGACGTGGAAATCGTCCGGCGCCCGCACCGATCCCCTCAGCTCCCCGGGTGCCGCGCTGACGATCGCGACCGGACGTCCCAGGTCATCCGCCAGCCTCCCGGCGATGAGACCGATGAGGCCGGGCTCCCAGTCGTCGTTCCGCAGGGCCAGCGGTCCCTGGCCACCGGAAACCCCGTCTGCCGCGGCCACCGCCGCGCGCGCTTCCGCGATGGCGGCAGCGGTCAGCTCGCGACGCCGGCGGTGCACCTCCTCGAGCTCGTCCGCCATGCGCTCCGCTCGCTCCGCATCCTCCTCGACGAGGAGCCCCATCGCGAGCTCCGCGTCGGCGATTCGCCCCGCGGCGTTGATGCGGGGCGCGATGGTGAAGGCCAGGTCCCGGCCCGAGGGGACGCCGCCGGGGACGGCGCGGGACAGCAGCGCCCTGAGGCCCGCGCGCCGGGTCGTCGCCAGCTCCGCGAGCCCAAGGCCCACGATGGTGCGCGACTCCCCCGTCATGGGGGCAAGGTCGGCGACCGTGCCGATGGCCGCGACCGCGGCCAGGTCCGCCTCGACCAGGCCGTGGCGCTCGAGGAGCGCGGTTGCCAGCCGGAACGCCAGGCCCGCGCCGGTCAGGTCGACGTCCGGGTAGCTGCAGTCCGCGCGGTGCGGGTCGACCACGGCGGCCGCGCGCGGCAGCTCGGGTCCGGGGAGATGGTGATCGGTGACCACCACGTCCATCCCGAGCTCGCGCGCCCGGGCGACCTCCGGCACGTTCACCACGCCGCAGTCGCAGGTCACCACCAGCCTGACGCCGTCGTCGGCAAGGCGCTGCAGACCGTCAAGCGACAGGCCGTACCCCTCCGCCATGCGCGAGGGGACGTAGCGCAGCGGCTCCACACCAAGACGGCGGAGGGCCAGAACCCAGACGGCGACGGCGCTCATCCCGTCCGCGTCGTAGTCACCCCAGATCGCGATCCGTTCACCCTGGACGAGCGCCCGCTCGATCCGATCCAGGGCACGCTCCGCGTCGGCCATGAGCGCCAGGGGGTGCAGCGTCTCCGCGCTCGGAGTGAGGAAGCGGGCCAGCGCCTCGCGGTCGGTCACCCCGCGCCTCGCCAGGAGGGTCGCCACCGGGGCATCGAATCCATCGAACTGCGGAGGTGCGACGATCGGCTCCGGGAGCAGCCAGGTGAGTCGCGGCGAGATCACGCCCGCCATGGTAGCCCCGGGCGCTTACCGCCCGCGTCGCGTTCCGTTATCGATGCCGGGTCATCGGCTCAGCGGGCGCACCTGGCGGCGGCTGGTGCCCTGCTGGCGACGGCGGGCGTCCCACTCGTACCAGGCGACCAGGATCTGGCTCGCGTTGAAGATCGACGAGTAGGTTCCCGAGATGACCCCGATGAGCAGCGCAAGGGTGAAGGTCCGGATGCTCGACGGGCCAAGCAGCAGCAGGGCGGTGAGGGTCACCACCACCGTCAGGCTGGTGCTGATCGACCGTCCGAGGGTCTGCAGGATCGAGTGGTTGACGATCGCCCCGAACGGCTCGCCGGCGTGCCGGATGCGGTTCTCGCGGATCCGGTCGAACACCACGATGGTGTCGTGGACGGAGAAGCCGATGACCGTCAGGAGCGCGGTCACGAACAGCGCGTCGAACTCCAGGCCGAAGAAGTAGCCCAGGATGGCGAAGCCGCCGACCACCACGATCACGT
Organism: uncultured Steroidobacteraceae bacterium; assembly: GCA_964452225.1. Classification (GTDB taxonomy): domain Bacteria; phylum Chloroflexota; class Limnocylindria; order QHBO01; family QHBO01; genus CAVXEH01. Next base: position 4,865 of record CAYVLM010000055.1, read on the forward strand.
CGTGCAGGAGCGCCACGATCGCCGCGCTCCCGAACCGGAATCCGAAGCGCACCCACAGATAGCCAAGGATGAACAGCTCGCCGACGATGATGAGGATCGCCGAGCTCCGGATCAGGTCCGCGCCGATGATGGGTCCCACCGTGGTCACGCTGACGGTGTCGGCGGCCCCGAACATGGCGACCAGCTGCGCGCGCAGGTCATCGAAGGGCGTGGTGAGCGGGACCGCGGCCGGAGAGGCGGTGGCGCCGGGGCTCGGCTCGGCGCTCGGGCTTGCTGCCGTCGTCGGACTCGCTGCCGACGAGGTGGCCGCGGCGGGGCTGGCCGACGCCGCCGGGCTGGCCGACGCCGAGGCCGAGGCGGCCGGGCTGGTGCCCGCGCTGGCCGACGCCGACGCGCTCGCGGCGGTCGTGGCGGACGCGGAAGGCGCCGCGGTGCCGGTGGCGGACGCCGATCCGCTCGCGGCCGGGCTTCCGCTCTCGGTGATCGAAGGCTGGGGGGCCGGCGTCGAAGGCGGCAGCAGGTCGATCGGGTTGGTCCGGACCTGGAGGAATCCGTTGTCGATCTGGGTGACCGTCGCCTCCGGGTGGCCGAGGTCGACCAGGGCCGCCTGGACCGCGGACGGCGTCGGGTTGTCCGCGAAGCGAACCTGCCAGACCGTCCCGCCCGTGAAATCGACGGTGGGCTTCAGCCCGCCCAGGAGGATGAAGATCAGACCCGGGATGGTGATCAGCCCGCTGAAGATGAAGTACCAGCGGCGCTTCCCGACGATGTCGTACATCAGCGCTCCACGTGGTACAGCTCGATCCGGCGTCCCCACTCATGCCGGACGATCCAGCGCAGCATGGTCCGCGTCGCGGTGACCGCGCTGAACATGCTGATCAGGACACCGATGATGAGGACCAGGGCGAACCCACGAACCACGGTGGTCCCCTGCCAGTAGAGCCAGCTGGCGATCAGGAGCGAGCTCATGTTCGAGTCGAGGATGCTGGGCCAGGCGCGGTTGAACCCGGCCTCGATGGCCGGCCCGAGCGTCTTCCCGGCCCGGATCTCCTCCTTCATGCGCTCGAAGATCAGGATGTTTGCGTCGACCGCCATGCCGATGGAGAGGATGAACGCCGCGACGCCGGCGAGGGTCAGGGTCACCGGGATGACGCGGAAGATCGCGTAGTTGACGAGCGTGTAGAAGACGAGCGCCACCGATGCGAGCACGCCCGGCAGCCGATAGCTCCCGATCATGAACAGCAGGACCAGGAAGAGGCCTACGGCGCCGGCGAAAAGCGCCTGGACCAGGAATCCCTGGCCCAGGGTGGGCGCCACCCGGTCGAAGCCGATCTCGTTCAGGCCCACCGGCAGCGCGCCGAAGCGCAGCTCGTTGTACAGGGTCGTGCGCTCCTGCTCGGCGCTGGTCCCGGCCCCCACGGTGATGATCGTGGTCCCCTGACAGATGGCGCTCTGGATGGTCGGCGTGGTGATGATCTTGCCATCGAGCGCCACCGGACCCGGCTGGTTGACGTGGGCAGTGGTGTAGTCGCACCAGATCTTGTTTGCCGCGTTCTTGAGGCTGAAGCTCACGCCCAGCTGTCCGTTCTGCGAGTCTGGCGCAACGCTCCCGGCGTTGATCTGCCCGCCGTTGAAGAGCACCGCCACCTTGCCCTGGGCGATGAGGCCGGTGATGTCCTGGCCGGTCGTGAGCGTCTCGCTCTTCGGATCAATGAACTGGAGCAGGCCGGTGGAGCCGACGAGCTTGCGCACCTCGTCGACGTTGGAGACGCCGGGCACCTCGACCACGATGAGCTGGTCCCCCGAACCGTTCGTCTCGGTGCGCACCTGGGGCTCGCTGACCCCGATGCCGCCCACGCGCTGCTCGATGATGTTGCGCGCCACGCTCACGTCGTCGGCGGAGACCGTCTGGCCCGGCTGGGGAGTGACCTTGAGGGTGACCCGGATCCCGCCCTGCAGGTCGAGGCCGAGGACCGTTCTCGCGGAGCCGCCGATCCCGGGCGCCGGCAGCAGGTTCTCGATCCCCAGCGTCTTGCGCGGGAGGTCGATGTAGATGGCCAGCGCGGCGATCACGATGATCACCCACGGGGCGATGCGGCGCCAGGTCATGTGTCGGCCAGATGGTCCTTTCGCAGAGATTCCGGGCGGCCTCCGGCCGTGCTCGACGGAGGCGCAGACACAGAACACGCCGCTCCACGGCGGCGGGCCGCGGAATTATAGGTGCCGATCCGGCAACGCCGCAACGCGCGGGCGACGAGGCCGGGACCGCGGGCTACGCCAGCATTCCCTCCCGGGCGAGGTGGCTCTTGATCCGCTGCGCGAGATCACGGCTGATGCCGGGCGTCTCGGCCACCTCGTCGACACTCGCCTCCCGGATGCGCCTGACGCTGCCGAACCGCTTGAGGAGCGCCTTCTTCCGGCCGGGACCGATTCCGGCCACGTCGTCCAGCTCGGAGTGCAGCGCCCGTCGGCCGCGGACCTCGCGGTGGTAGGTGATCGCGAACCGGTGCGCCTCGTCCCGGATGCGCTGCACGAGGTAGAGGCCCTGGCTGGTGCGCGGCAGGACGATCGGGCCGGAGCGCTCCGGGACGTAGAGCTCCTCGAAGCGCTTCGCGAGCCCCGCGAGCGGCACGTCCGCCAGGCCGAGGTCGGTCAGCACCCGCAGCGCGGCGGAGAGCTGCCCCTTGCCGCCGTCGACGATCACGAGATCGGGCAGGGCCCACCCGGTGGGACGGCGACCGTCGGACGAGGCGCCATCTGTCCGCTCGTCACCCTCGTCCTCGGGCACCTCGTCGGCTCCCACGGCCGCGAGCGAGAGGGCACCGGTCTCGGCGCGGATGCGCGCGGCGCGGGTGAAGCGGCGGCGCAGCACCTCGGCCATCATCCGGAAGTCGTCCGGAGTCTCACCGGATCGGATCCGGAAGCGTCGGTACTCACGAGGTTCGGGGCGGCCGTTGATGAAGACGACCATGCTGCCGACCGCGCTGGTGCCGGAGATGTTGCTCATGTCGTAGCACTCGATGCGCTCCGGAGGACGGTCGAGCGCCAGCGCCCCCGCCAGCTCGCCGAGGGCCTCGTCCCGCTTGCCGGCATCCGCCAGCCACTCGGCCCGCTCCTTGGCCAGGGCCTCGACGGCGTTCTGGGTGGCGAGCGCCACCAGGCGCCGCTTCTCCCCTCGCTCGGGCACGTGGAGCGTCACCCGTGAGCCCCGGCGATCGGTGAGGTAGTCGGACAGGCCGGCTTCGTCCTCCGGCGTGAGCAGGCCCGGCAGGAGCACGGCTCGCGGGGGGCGTTCGACGGCTGCGTAGTACTGCTGGAGGAACGAGCCGAGCACCTCGGCATCGGCGGCGTCGGAGGCGTTCTCGACGATGAAGTGCTCGCGCCCGATCATCTTGCCGTTGCGGATCACGAAGAGCTGGAGGCATGCCTCCCCCTCTTCCCGCGCCATGCCAACGACATCCTCGTCGGTCGTCGCGTAGGCGGCCATCTTCTGCTGCTCGATGGTGCGTTCCACCGCCCGAAGCTTGTCCCGGGCCACCGCGGCGGCCTCGTAGCGCAGCGCCTCGGCGTGCGACGCCATCTCCCGTTCGAGCTCGCGGGCGATCCCCTCCTGCTTGCCGTCGAGGAAGTCGACCACCCGGTCGATCGCCTCGCGATACTCCTCCTTGCCGATCGCCTCGATGCAGGGTCCCTGGCAGCGGTTGATGTAGTAGAGGAGGCAGGGCCGCTCCAGGACCCGCTTGCCCTCGGGAATCTCCAGGTTGCAGGTCCGGAACGGGAAGATCTTGCGCAGGAGCTTGAGCGTCTCGTCAACGCTCGAGGCCGACGCGTACGGACCGAAGTAGCGGCTGCCGTCACGGGCGAGCTTCCGGGTGCGGACGATGCGCGGGAAGTCCTCGGCGAGGGTGATCTTCACGAACGGGTAGCTCTTGTCGTCGCGGAGCCGGATGTTGAAGCGCGGCCGATGCTCCTTGATCAGGTTTCCCTCGAGGAGGAACGCCTCGGAGACCGTGTCGGTGACGATGTACTCGATGTCCGCCACGGTCGCGACCATGCGCAGGATCCGCGCGTCGAGGGCGGCCTTGGATCCGAAGTAGGAGCGCACCCGGTTGCGCAGCACGTCCGCCTTGCCGACGTACAGCACGCGCCCGTTCGCATCCTTCATCAGGTAGACCCCGGGCGAGGCGGGGAGCTGGCGGAGGATGGCGCGCAGGTGGGCGTCTCGGTCGGCGCGGGAGGTGGCTGGCACGTCCCGATTCTAGGCGTCCGGCCCTCGCCTGCCCGTGCGGGCCCGGGGGAGCTCTAGGAGCTGCCGGTCGGCGTGGGGCTCGGCGACGCAATCGGCTTGGCAATCTCGGTCGCGATGTAGTGCTGCAGCGGCCGGTAGTCTCCCA
>CAYVLM010000056.1:0-9140 GCA_964452225.1 uncultured Steroidobacteraceae bacterium
CCGGCGGGCACGTGTACCCCGCGCTGGCCGTCGCACGGGCTCTGCGCGACGCGCGGCCCGAGCTTGAGCTCAGCTACATCGGCGGTGTCCGCGGCCTGGAACGCAGGCTGGTGGGCGAGGCCGGGCTGCTGCCCTACCACCAGCTCGTGGTTCGCTCGCTGCGGAGCGCTGGCCGCGACGTGCACCTGGTCCTGGACCCGCTGCGCGTGGGCCTGAGCGTGCCGCAGGCCTGGTGGCTCCTGGGCCGCCTGCGCCCTGCCGCCATCTTCAGCACCGGCGGCTACCTCGCGATGCCGCTGGTCCTCGCCGCCCGGGCGCACGGGATCCCGACCCTGGTCTGGGAGGGCAACGTGGTGGCCGGGCGCTCGAACCGCGCCGTGGGCCGCCTGGCCACCCGCGTTGCGGTCGCGTTCCCTCCCACCCTCGCCGCCTTCCCCGGGCGCTCCTTCGTCTCGGGCACGCCGATCCGTTCGCTGGCGGAGATCGACCGGGGCGAGGCCCGAGCCAGCCTCGGCGTCGCGGCCGACGCGCGCCTGCTGCTGGTCTTCGGCGGGTCGCAGGCGGTCGCCACCCTCAACCGTGCCGTGACCGGCCGGCTCGGGGAGCTCCTGGGCGACTGGCAGCTGATCCACGTGACCGGCGAGGGCGGGCTCGCAGAGGCCGAACGAGCCCGCGCAACTCTCCCCGCGCCGCTGGCCGAGCGGTATCGGCCGGAGGCGTTCCTGACCGATGGGATGGGCCCGGCCCTGGTGGCCGCCGACCTGGTCGTGGGACGCGCCGGCTCCTCGACGTGCGCCGAGGTGGCAGCCGCCGGCGTGGCCTCGATCCTGGTTCCGTACCCGCACGCCGGGTCGCACCAGCGGGCAAACGCGGCGTGGATGGCGGACCGCGGAGCGGCGGTCCTCCTCGACGACGCGGACCTCGACGGGGACCGGCTCCTGGACGAGGTGCGCCGACTGCGGGACGACGCGACCCGTGCGCCGATGGCCGCCGCGGCGCGCGCCGCGGGGCGGCCGGACGCGGCCCGCCTTCTCGCCGCCGAGCTGCTGGCACTGGCCGAGCGTCGCCCGCTCCCGTCGCTGGCGGCGGCGGAGGAAGCCCAATGAACGAGAACGGCCTTCGCCGTCTGGACCGGCTGGCGCGCGAGCGCGAGGTCGCCCTCGAGCGTGACGTCCCGATGGGACCCCTCACGACGCTCCGGGTGGGCGGTCCGGCGGATCGCCTGCTGGTGGCCCGCGACCAGGCGACCCTGCGGATCGGCCTGGAGCTGGCGCGCGAGGCGCAGGTGCCGTGCTTCCTCCTCGGCAACGGCAGCGACGTGGTGGTCTCCGACGCGGGAATCCGGGGGCTCGTGGTGCGCAACCGGGCCCGGTCGGTGCACTTCCGGGGCTCCCGCCTGACCGCCGATGCGGGTGCACCGATGGCGATGCTCGTGAAACGCTGCGCCGGCGCCGGCCTCACCGGGATCGAGTTCGGGATCAGCATCCCCGGAACGCTCGGCGGGGCGATCTGGGCCAACGCCGGTGCCCACGGAAGCGAGATCGGCGACATCACCACCATCGTCGAGGCCTGGGACCCCGGGTCTGACGCGCTCCTCAGCCTCCCGGCCGCCGAGTGTGCCTTCGCCTACCGTGAGTCGCGCTTCAAGCACTCCGGCGAGGTCGTCCTCTCCGCCGAGCTCGAGCTCCAGGCCGGCGATCCCGGGCGCATCGCGGCGCTGGTCGCGGAGCACCAGGCGCAGCGGCTCGCCACGCAGCCGCTCGCCGACCAGAACGCCGGGAGCGTCTTCCGCAACCCGCCCGGCGACCACGCCGGTCGTCTCATCGACGTGGCCGGCCTCAAGGGCTTCCGGATCGGCACGGCGAGCGTGAGCACGAAGCACGCCAACTTCATCGTCGTCGACCGGGATGGAGTGGCGGCCGACGTGCGGGCGATCGCCGACCACGTGCGCGCCGTCGTCGCCGAGCGATTCAACGTCACGCTGGAGTACGAGATCGAGTTCGTGGGGGACTGGCCGGCCGGAGCGCCCGGGACGGAGTCCTCGGCTGGCCCGGGCCGGGAGGCGCCAGGGTGAGCGGCGGCGAGCCGCGCTCCGCGGCCAGGCGCCGGGTGGGCATCTTCGCGGGGGGACGCTCCGCCGAGCACGAGGTGAGCGTCAGCTCCGCCGAGGCGGTGCTCCGAGCCATCGACCGGGAGCGGTTCGAGCCATACCTGATCTACATCGACCGCGAGGGGCGCTGGCATCTGCCTGCCGCGCCCGCGCCCGCCCTGGAGGAGGGCTCGCTGGCCTCGCTGGTCGGGACCGAGACGCCGACCGCGCAGGTGGCCCGCTTGCGGGCCGGAGGCGGCCTGCCGATCCCGGCGGCGGGCGGGTTGCCGGAGTCGGCGCTCGACTCGCGCCAGGCCCTGGGGTCGCTCGCGGAGGCGATCGACATCGCCTTCCTCGCGCTCCACGGACCGTTCGGCGAGGACGGTACGCTCCAGGGCTTCCTGGAGATGGCGGGCATCCCGTACACCGGCGCCGGCGTGCTGGCCAGCGCCCTGGCGATGGACAAGATCGTGTTCAAGGACCTCATGCGCGGGCATGACCTCCCCGTCGTCGAGTACACCTGGTTCCGCCGCTCCTCCTGGCGTTCCGCCCCCGAGCGGGTCCTCCGCGACGTCGCGTCGGCCGTTGGCCCGCAGGCCCTGGTGAAGCCGGCTCGCCTGGGAAGCAGCCTGGGGATGACCCTCGTCCATGGGCCGTCAGAGCTCCCCGACGCTCTCCACGAGGCGTTCCGCTACGACGCCAAGGGGAGCGTTACCTGCCGGGCGCCCGGGAGCTCGAGTGCGGGGTGCTGGGCAACGATGAGCCCGTGGTCTTCGAGCCAGGCGAGGTCCGGAGCCATCACGAGTGGTACGACTACGAGGCCAAGTACGTGCCGGGCATGGCGGACGTGTACCCGCGCGCCGAGATCGACGCGCGGCTTGCGGCCAGGGTCAAGGAGCTGGCGCTGGCCGCCTACCGTGCGGTCGACTGCGCCGGACTGGCCCGGGTTGACTTCCTGGTCACCGCCGGCGCCGCCTACATCAGCGAGATGAACACCCTGCCTGGCTTCACCGCCACGAGCATGTTCCCCAAGCAGGCAGAGCTCGCCGGCTACACGTTCACGGACCTGATCAGCACCCTGATCGACCTGGGCCTCGCCTCGGCCGTGGAGGGTCGCACCCCGGCCACCGGTGGGGGCGAGGAGCCGGCGGGGTGAAGGGCCCACGGGGCGCCAGGACCTCCCGCGGAGCGGGGGCGCGACCCAGGGCCGAGCCGCGCGCCGACCGCAAGGCGACCGTTCCTCGCGGCGCCAGTCGGGGCCGGCGTGGCGGCGCTGCCCATGCCCGGCGCGGCGGGCTGCACGTCCGCATCCCTCGCGGTCCGCGGCTGCTCGATGGGGGCCGTCTCCTGGCCCTGGCGGCGGCCCTGGCCGTCACCGCGGCGCTCCTGGGCGGGGTCACCGGTCCGTGGCTGCGGGTCACCTCGATCGAGACCGACGGCGCCCGCTACACGCTTCCCGATCGCCTGGCGGCGGTCCTGAACCCGACCCGCGGTACCAGCCTGCTGACCGTCGACGTCACGGCGCTGGCGGCCGAGCTCACCGCGCTTCCCACGGTCGCTTCGGCGAACGTCGAGACGGCGTTCCCCAACGGGCTGCGTATCCAGCTCGACGAGAAGTCCCCGGTGCTGATCTGGCAGACGCTGGCCAGGCGGCTGCTGGTGGCGGCCGATGGCGTCGTCATCGGCGACCTCGCGGCCGGGGCTCTGCCTGCCCCGCTCGCCGCCCTCCCGCTCGTTGACGACCGACGGCCGGGATCCTGGGACCTTGGCACCGGCGATCGCATCCCGGCCGACGAGCTCGCCACGGCGCAGGCGCTGGAGGGGATCGAGCCCGCGGCGCTCGGGTCCGCGGCCACGGCCCTCGGGGTCCGCCTCGACGAGCTGTGCGGATACAGCATCAGCCCCCTGCCGTCGGAGACCTGGAGGGCGACCTTCGGCCTCTACAGCGTCGGCAGCGACGCGCAGGCGATTGCCGACCAGATCGTCCGGCAGGTCGCGGCGGTGCGCACGCTCTTCGCGGTTCATCCGGAGTCGACGGTCGGCTGGGTGGATGCCCGGAATCCGGGAAGGGTATATTGGCGGCCGAAGGGCCAGGGCGACGGCACGTGCTGACGTCGAGCCGCGGCCAGAATCAAGCACAACGTGGACCCCTCACCCATGTGGCTTCCGCTGGTCGGCCTTGCGCTCGGCATTGCGCTCGGGCTCCTCTTCGGCGTCAACGTCAGCCCGGACCTGGCGCGCTACAGCGCGGTGGGGATCCTGGCCGGCCTCGACTCCGTCCTCGGCGCCATCCGTGCTCAGCTGGATGGCCACTACGACAACCGGGTCTTCCTCTCCGGCTTCGTGACGAACGCGCTGGTCGCCGTCCTGCTGACCTTCGTCGGGGATCGGCTGGGGATCGATCTGTATCTCGTGGCGCTCTTCGCCTTCGGGCTGCGGATCTTCCAAAACGTGGCGCTCATCCGGCGCCACTTCCTGTAAGGTCGGATCATGCGGCGCCCCCCTTCGGGCGCGTGACCGGGAGGTAGCTTGGACAGGGAAACGGTCCTGGTCGGCATCGATGCCGGCACGACCAAGGTGACCACGCTGATCGGCGAGGTCGGGCGCGGCGGCGACGTCAGCATCATCGGCTACGGCATCGGTCCGTCGGCCGGGATGAAGAAGGGGATGGTCGCCAACATCGACGAGACCGTGAGCTCGATCGCGACCAGCATCGAGAAGGCCGAGCGCCTCTCCGGGTACAAGATCAGCTCCGCCTTCGTCGCGGTCGGCGGCAGTCACATCACCAGCCAGAACAGCCGGGGCGTGGTTGCGGTCTCTGGTCACCGTCGCGAGGTGAGCCGCGAGGACGTGGCCCGGGCGACCGACGCCGCGAAGGCGATCCAGGTCCCGTCGAACCGCGAGCTGCTCCACGTCGTTCCCCGCGGCTTCATCGTGGACGGCCAGGACGGGATCAAGGATCCGCTGGGGATGAGCGCGGTGCGGCTCGAGGTGGAGACCCACATCGTGGCCGGCGCGGCCACATCGGTCCAGAACCTGACCAAGTGCATCACCCAGGCCAACGTGCAACTCGACGAGCTGGTGATCAGCTCGCTCGCCGCCGCCGAGGCCGTCCTCACCGATACGGAGAAGGATCTCGGCGTGCTCGTCGCCGACATCGGCGGCGGCACGACCGATATCGCGATCTTCGTGGACGGGGCCATCTACCACTCGGCGGTGCTGCCGGTGGGCGCGATCAACGTGACCAACGACGTGGCGATCGGGCTGCGGACGTCGCTGAACCTGGCCGAGGAGATCAAGATCAAGCACGGAACGGCCAACCTGGCCGACGTGCAGCCCGAGGAGCTGCTCAACGTGGCGGTCCTTGGCGAGGACGGCGGGCAGACGATCCAGCGCCGGCGCCTGTCGGAGATCATCGAGGCGCGGATGGGCGAGATCTACTCGCTCATCGCGGAGGAGGTGAAGCGCTCGGGCCACGCCGGCATGCTGCCCGCCGGGGCGGTGCTCACCGGCGGCGGCGCCCGCCTGGCCGGTGCGGCCGAGCTCGCTCGAGAGGTCCTGAACATGCCGGTCCGGATCGGTGCGCCGCAGGGAGTCGGTGGCCTCATGGACCAGCTCAGCAACCCGGCCTTCTCGACGCCCATCGGTCTCCTCCTGTGGGGAGCTCATCACCTTGGCGAGGAGCCGATCGGCTATGCCACCGGCTCGCCCCTGGCGGGCGGCATGAGCCGCTTCGTCGACTGGCTGCGCGGCCTCTTCCCGAGCTGAGCCTGACGCCAGGGGCACGGCTCGCCGCGGCCCGAGAGGAGCCGGCCGTGGCGTCCGATCCGGGCCGGCCGATGTGGAGCATCCCGGCGGCCATCCACCGGCCCCCGGCGGTATGTGGATAACTTCGCGGGGGGCTGTGGATAAAACCGCCAACGGGCACCGCGGCGGGTCGCTAGAATCGGACAAACCCGCGCGAGACGGGTCGACAACACCACACCCGCGCAGGAGACGTTCCCGATGCCGCTCCGTTCGGACGCAGAGCATTTCGCATTGATCAAGGTCATCGGCGTCGGCGGCGGCGGCTCGAATGCCGTGAACCGGATGATCCGCGCCGAGATGATGGGCGTCGAGTTCATCGCGGTGAACACCGACGCACAGGCGCTCCTCCAGAGCGACGCTCCCCACAAGATCCGGATCGGGGACAAGCTGACCCGCGGCCTTGGCGCGGGGGCGGACCCCGGCATCGGCCAGCGGGCCGCGGAAGAAGACTCGGAGAAGATCTACGAGGCGCTCAAGGACGCCGACATGATCTTCATCACGGCCGGCATGGGCGGCGGAACCGGCTCGGGCGCCGCGCCGGTGATCGCGGAGATCGCCAAGGACCTCGGCTCGCTGACCGTGGGCGTCATCACCAAGCCGTTTAGCTTCGAGGGCGTCCGCCGCAAGCTCGTGGCGGAGCAGTACAGCGAGGGCCTCAAGGACAAGGTCGACACCCTCATCACCATCCCCAACGACCGGCTGCGCGAAGTGGTCGACAAGAAGACCTCGATCCTCGACGCGTTCCGCGTGGTGGATGACGTGCTGCGCCAGGGAGTCCAGGGGATCAGCGACCTGATCACCGTTCCGGGCCTCATCAACCTGGACTTCGCCGACGTGAAGACGATCATGCGCGACGCCGGCAGCAGCATGATGGGGATCGGCACCGCGACGGGGGAGCAGCGCGCGGTCGAAGCGGCCCGGGCGGCGGTGATGAGCCCGCTCCTCGAGGTCAACATCCAGGGCGCGCGCGGCATCCTGTTCAACGTCACCGGTGGCAGCGACCTTGGCCTGTTCGAGGTCAACGAGGCGGCCGAGGTGATCAAGGAGGCAGCCGACCCGGAGGCCAACATCATCTTCGGGACGGTGATCGACGACCGCATGCACGACGAGGTCAAGGTGACGGTCATCGCCACCGGGTTCGACGGGGCTCGCAAGACCAAGCCCGCCCACCGGGTCGGGGCCGAGGCGACGAGCGACCTCGAGACCTCGCTCGACGAGCGGAGCCGGGAGATCCTGGCCGAGATCGAGCGGGAACGGGCGGAGCGCGCCTCGCTCGAGGAGCAGATGGGGGAGCCCTCGCCGTTCGCGCGACCGCAGGCGGAGCCGCGGGAGGCTCGCGAGCCGCGCCCGACGGAGCGGCAGGCCCTGCCGGTGCGGCCCAGCCTGGACCGGCCGTCCTATGGCGAGACCGACCTGGACATCCCGAGCTTCCTGCGTCGCAAGGGAGACTAGGCTCGTGCGGGGTGCCCGCATTCGAGGATCGATCGACGAGCCCCGGCGCCAGCCGGGGCTCTCGCGTCGACGGGCCGATGCTTCGGGTTGACGAGCCGCCGATTGACGCCGGCCTCATCCGCGCCCGGCTCGCCGCGGTGACGGATCGGCTCCGCCGAGCGGCGGAAGCGGGGGGACGGGATCCCGACGGGTTCCGGATCGTGGCGGTGACCAAGGGGTTCGGCGTCCCGGTTGTGCGGCTGGCGGTCGAGGCAGGGCTCACGCGGCTCGGCGAGAACCGCGTCCAGGAGGCGCTGGCCAAGATCGCCGCGGCGCCGGACGCCGAATGGCACCTGGTTGGGCACCTGCAGTCGAACAAGGCGCGCCGCGCGCTGAAGGCCTTCCCCTGGATCCACTCGGTCGACAGCCTGGCGCTCCTCGGGCGGCTGGAGGCGATCGCGCACGACGAGGGCCTGGCCCCCCGGCTGCTGCTCCAGGTCAACCTCACCTCGGAGCCGACCAAGTCCGGATTCGCTCCTGCCGAGCTCGTGGAGGTACCGGCCAGCGGCGGCCTGGTCGCCACCATCGGCTCCCTGCGCCATGCCCGGGTCGTGGGCATGATGACGATCGCGCGCGCCGGCGCATCGAGGGAGGAGGCGGCGGGCACGTTCCGACGGCTGCGCGAGCTGCGCGACCGGCTCGAGGAGGCGACCGGGGACGCCATGCCCGAGCTGTCCATGGGGATGACGGCCGATGCCGAGGCGGCGGTGGCCGAAGGGGCAACGCTGGTCAGGATCGGAACGGGGCTCTTCGGGCCGCGCCCCGGGTAGGCACGCTATCCTGTGATGCCCATGTCCCACGTGCTCGCCTCGTTCGTCACGCTGCTCGGCGCCGTCTACTCGCTCCTTATCCTGGCCAGGGTCGTCCTGAGCTGGACGAACCCGTGCGGCGGCGGCCCCTTCACCGCCTTCATCTACCAGGTCACCGAGCCGGTCCTGGCACCGATCCGTCGGCTCCTGCCGCCCATGGGCGGCCTGGACTGGTCACCGTTCGTGGCGCTCATCCTCCTCAGCCTGGTCGTCAGGCTCTTCACCGGCCTGTAGGCATCGATAGCGGTGGGTGAGGTCCGGTCGGCGATCGTGGAGATCGCCGTGGTGGCGAGGGCGTCCCGCGACGAGATCGGGCCCTGGGCCGACGGGGTGCTCCGGATTCACGTCACCCGCCCTCCCGCCGGCGGGGAGGCCAACCGTGCCGTGCTTCGCCTGCTTGCGCATTCGCTGGGCATCGCGCCGTCGGCGCTGGAGCTCATCGCCGGGCGCACCGGCCGGCGCAAGCGCGTGCTGGTGTGGGGGATCGGCCAGGACGAGCTCGAGCGACGGCTCAGCGGGGCCTGACGGCGGGGGGGGTCCGTTGCCGCTGCGCGGCGGCCACGGCTATACTGCGCCTCCCCACGTGGGCGATTGGCTCAGCTGGTTAGAGCGCACGGTTCACATCCGTGAGGTCACTGGTTCGAATCCAGTATCGCCCACCAGATACCTTCTCCCGCGAGCGAGGCCGACCCTGATGCTTCCCGCGCGCGCGCGTGCCTGCCTGGGCGCCGCTGGGCTCGCCGAGCCGCTCGCGAACCGGAACGACCGGTGACGAGCGAGCGCCGCGGCAACCCGGCGGAGCCCGAGCGCGTCCGGGCCATGTTCGACCGGATCGCGCCGGTGTACGACGTGATGAACACCCTCATGACTGCCGGACTCGACGCCCGGTGGCGGCGCGACGCGGTGGCGGCCAGCGGGCTGGCGCCCGGCGGCCGGGCGATCGA
>CAYVLM010000057.1:0-9116 GCA_964452225.1 uncultured Steroidobacteraceae bacterium
GGCGGCTCGGGGCATGAGCCAATGCACGGCGGCTACGTCGGCATGGGCATGCTCGATGCCGCCTGCCCGGGTGCCGTCTTCACCTCGCCGGTACCGGACCAGATGCTGGCCGCCACGAAGGCGGTCGACGGTGGCAAGGGCGTCCTTCACATCGTGAAGAACTACACCGGCGACATCATGAACTTCGAGATCGCGGCCGAGCTGGCCCAGGGCGAAGGGATCGAGGTGGCGAGCGTCGTCATCGCCGACGACGTCGCCGTGCAGGACTCGCTCTACACCGCCGGACGCCGCGGCGTGGGCGGGACCGTCCTCGCGGAGAAGATCGTGGGGGCGGCGGCCGAGGAGGGACAGGACCTCGCGGCCGTGAAGGCCCTCTGCGAGAAGGTGCAGGCAAACGTGCGGTCGATGGGCATGGCGCTCACCAGCTGCACGGTCCCGTCCGCCGGCAAGCCGACGTTCGACATCGGCGAGGACGAGATGGAGATCGGGATCGGCATCCATGGCGAGCCCGGGCGCGAGCGCCGCAAGCTGGCGACCGCGGACGAGATCACCGAGATGCTCCTGACCCCGGTCCTCGACGACCTGCCCTTCAAGTCGGGTGACAACGTGCTCGCCTTCGTCAACGGCATGGGCGGCACGCCTCTCATCGAGCTCTACGTGATCTACAACAAGGTCGCGAAGATGTGCGCCTCTCGCGGCGTCAACATCACCCGGAACTTCATCGGCAGCTACATCACCTCGCTCGAGATGGCCGGGTGCTCGATCACCCTGCTGAAGCTCGACGACGAGGTGACCCGGCTGTGGGATGCCCCGGTGCACACCGCAGCGCTGCGCTGGGGAGTGTGACGGACCGATGAACGAGATCGGATCCGACGACCTGGTTCGATTCGTCGAGCTGTACGCCCAGCGACTCGCTGAGCGAAAGGTCGAGCTGACCGATCTCGACTCGCAGATCGGCGACGCCGACCATGGCATCAACATGGACCGTGGCTTCACCGCGGTGAAAGCGAAGCTTCCCGATCTGCGCGAGAGCGACCTGGGGACCATCGCGAAGACGGTCGGGATGACGCTCATCTCGACCGTCGGCGGTGCCTCCGGGCCGCTCTACGGCACCTTCTTCCTTCGCCTCGCCACGGGGCTCGGCGATCGGCCGTCGGTGCCTCCCTCGGAGCTGTTCGCCGCGCTTCGGGCTGGTCTCGAAGGAGTCAAGCAGCGGGGGAAGGCGGAGCTCGACGACAAAACGATGGTGGACGCCATGACCCCGGCTGTCGAAGCGCTCGAGGCCGAGGGCGCGGCGGATGACCCGGGTGCGGCTCTCGCGGCCGCCGCCGAGGCGGCGGCAAGGGGCCGGGACCGGGTGACACCGCTCGTGGCACGGAAGGGAAGGGCAAGCTACCTGGGGGAGCGTTCGGCAAATCATCAGGATCCGGGCGCTACCTCGACGACGATCCTCTTCGAGGCGCTCCGCGACGCTCTCGCGCCTGCGGGCTAGCGGGCCGAGCTGCCGCGTCTGCACCCGATCGTCTCAAGAGAATGAGGAGTTGAGAGCACATGGCGAACTACGTAGGAGCGCTCGATCAGGGCACGACCTCCACCCGCTTCATGATCTTCGATCATGCCGGGCAGGTGAAGGGCATCGACCAGAAGGAGCACGAGCAGATCTATCCCAAGCCGGGATGGGTCGAGCACGACGCGACCGAGATCTGGCAGCGGAGCCAGGAGGTCATCGACGGCGCGCTCAAGAAGGCCGGCATCTCGGCCAGCGATCTCGCGGCGGTTGGCGTCACCAACCAGCGTGAGACGACCGTCGTCTGGGAGAAGGCGACGGGCAAGCCGGTCTACCACGCCATCGTCTGGCAGGACACGCGCACCGACCAGATCTGCAACGCGCTGTCGGCAGACGGCGGCCAGGATCGGTTCCGGGCCAAGACCGGGCTCCCGATCGCGACGTACTTCAGTGGCCCCAAGATCAAGTGGGTCCTCGACAACGTCGAGGGCGTCCGCGCCAGGGCGGAGAAGGGCGAGATCCTGTTCGGGAACATCGACACCTGGTGCATCTGGAACCTGACCGGTGGCCCGAACGGCGGCAAGCACGTGACCGACGTCACGAACGCCAGCCGGACCATGATGATGAACCTCGAGACGCTGGCCTGGGACGACGAGATCCTGAAGATCCTCGGCGTGCCGAAGGCCATGCTTCCCGATATCAAGGCCTCCAGCGAGGAGTACGGCAAGGCCGTGGGCACCCTCGCAGGGATCCCCGTCGCAGGTGACCTGGGCGACCAGCAGGCGGCCCTCTTCGGCCAGACCTGCTTCAGCGTCGGCGAGGCGAAGAACACGTACGGCACCGGGAACTTCATGCTCCTCAACACGGGCACGAAGCCGGTACCGTCGAAGGCGGGCCTGATCACCGGCCTTGGCTACAAGATCGGCAACCAGCCGGCGGTCTACATGCTCGAGGGGTCCATCGCCATCACCGGCGCCCTCGTGCAGTGGCTGCGCGACAACCTGGGAATGATCGCAACCTCGGGCGATGTCGAGGCGCTGGCGAAGACCGTCGACGACAACGGCGGCGTGTACTTCGTCCCGGCCTTCTCGGGCCTCTTTGCGCCGTACTGGAAGAGCGACGCCCGTGGCGTGATCGCGGGCCTCACCCGGTACGTCAACAAGGGCCACATCGCGCGGGCCGTGCTCGAGGCAACGGCGTGGCAGACCCGCGAGGTCTCCGACGCCATGAACAAGGACTCCGGCGTCGAGCTCAAGTCTCTCAAGGTCGACGGCGGCATGGTCTACAACGAGCTGCTCATGCAGTTCCAGGCCGATGTCCTTGGCGTCCCGGTCATCCGGCCGACGGTGGCTGAGACCACCGCGCTCGGTGCCGCCTACGCCGCCGGCCTCGCGGTTGGCTTCTGGAAGGAGGTCGAGGACCTCCGCGCCAACTGGGGCAAGGACAAGGAGTGGGATCCGAAGATGGGTTCCGCCGAGGTGGACAAGGAGTACAAGCTCTGGAAGAAGGCGGTCACCCGCACCTTCGACTGGGTGGAGTGATCGCAGGGCCGCCCGTGGCGGTCCGAATCGGAGGATCATGGGTGGCGCGGCCCCTCGGAGCCGCGCCACCCGACTGTCAGGAGGTAGCACGGTGCCCGTCGGAATCGTCGTCGTCTCGCACTCGGCGCCCCTGGCCGACGACGTCGTGGCTCTGGTGACCGCGTTGGCCAACGTGACCCCGGAGGACGTGCCGCTCGTCGCGGCCGGTGGCCTCGATCCCCAGACCGTTGGCACCGACGCCGCACGGATTGCCGACGCGGTGCGCGCCGCCGACCGCGGCGACGGCGTGGTGGTGGTCGCCGACCTCGGATCTGCCGTACTCTCCGCGCAGACAGCCATCGAGGAGCTCCTGCCACCGGAGATCGCCGGCCGCGTCCGGATCAGCGGCGGACCGCTCGTGGAGGGCGCGTTCGTTGCGGCTGTCCAGGCGTCCGCAGGCGATACCCTTGACGCGGTGGTGGCCGCGGCGGACTCCGCGGCGGAGCTGAACAAGCTGGAGGGCTGAGGATGGGCGCGGTCGCGCTGTCGGTGCTGGTGGGCTACCTGCTCGGCGCGATCCCGTTCGGCCTGCTCGCAGGACGCCTGATCCGCGGGATCGACATCCGCGAGTATGGCTCCCACCGCACCGGGGCCACGAACGCGCTGCGCACCCTCGGCACCGGTCCCGCGGCCATCGTCTTCGTGGGCGACATCGGCAAGGGGTTGGCGGCGGTGCTGATCGCCCGGTTCCTGATCCCCGCCGACACGGTGACGGCTCACGAGTGGGCGGCGGCGGCGGCCGGGATCGCGGCCATCGCTGGCCACAACTGGTCGGTCTTCATCCGCTTCACCGGCGGCCGTGGCGTCTCGACCTCGACCGGAGCGCTCGGGGGCATGGCGCCGTGGGCGCTCCTGGTGATGGCGCCCGTCGTCGTCGTGGTCATCTGGCGCTGGCGCTACGTATCGCTCGGGTCGGTCTCCGGTGCCGTGCTCGCGCCGGTCGTTGTGGGCGTCCTGGCGCTCGCCGGGGTGTCGAACGTCCAGGCCTTCGTCTACGCCCTGGTGGCGGGCACCATCGTGACCGCTGCCCACGCGGACAACATCGGTCGGCTGCGCGCCGGGACGGAGCGCAAGATCGGCCAGAAGGAGCAGGTTGCCCCCCATGGCTGAGACCCGCCCGCCCGCCCGCCGCGGCGGGCCGGCGAACCAGCTTGGGAAGGTACGCCAAGGCCACACGCCGGTCGTGATCGTCCTGCTGGTACTGCCCTTCCCCGGCGCCGGCCTGATCGCCTTCGTGGTCTTCGCGGTCGCGGCGATCACCGACTTTCTCGACGGCCGCATCGCCAGGGCACGGGGCGAGGTGAGCCCATTCGGCGTCTTCATGGACCTGACCGCGGACAAGATCCTGGTCGCGGGGGTGCTGATCGCCATGGTCCAGGTGGGCCTCGTGCCGGCCTGGATCGTGGCCATCATCCTGATCCGCGAGTTCGTGATCTCCGGCGTCCGGCAGCTCGCGGCGAGCAAGAACGTCGTGATCGCGGCGCGCGCGCTGGGCAAGAGCAAGACGCTCACCACCCTGTCCGCCATGGCGATCCTGCTGCTCTCGTTCGACGCCTCGCACGAGGGACCCATGGCATCGCTCGCCATCGGCTCGGCGCTCGACGCGGTCGGCTTCTGGCTGATGATCCTCGCCACCGTGCTGACCGTGGTCTCCGCGTACGACTACCTGTCGGGTGCGTGGGGGATGCTCCTCGGGCGACGCGGTGACTGAGTTCGACGCCGTCGTCGTTGGCGGGGGAGCGACCGGGTCGGCGGTGCTCCGGGACCTGGCGATGCGCGGCCTGAAGGCCCTGCTCGTGGATCGCGCCGATTTCGGGACGGGGACGAGCGGGCGCTATCACGGGCTCCTCCACTCGGGGGCCCGGTACATCGTCCGTGACCCGGTCTCGGCGCGCGACTGCGCCCGGGAGAACGCCATCCTGCGCCGCATCGCCCCGGGCTGCCTGGAGCTGACCGGGGGATTCTTCGTGGCGACCCCCGACGACCCGGACGACTACCTTGACGGCTTCGCCGCCGCGTGCGCAGCCGCCGGCGTTCCCGCGGAAGAGGTCCCGCTCGGCGAGCTCTTCGCCGCCGAGCCGCTCCTCAACCGGGGCATCCGTGCCGCCTACGCGGTGCACGATGCCTCGCTGGAGCCGTGGGAGCTGATTGACGCCACCATCGCCTCCGCCCGCGAGCACGGCGCCGATGCGTGGCGGTACCAGGAGCTGGTGGGAATCGAGCGCGACGGCTCCGGGGCGGTTCGCGGCGTTGAGCTCCTCGACGGGCGCACGGCAGCGCGACGCTCGGTGGCCTGCACCGTCCTGGTCAATGCGGCCGGGGCGTGGGCCGGGGAGGTGGCCGCGCTCGCCGGGAGCCCGCTGCACATGAGCCCCGGCAAGGGCTCGATGCTGATCATGAACCGCCGAATCACCCAGGCGGTGGTCAACCGGCTGGCGCCACCGGGCGATGGCGACATCCTGGTCCCGGTGCACACCGTCAGCATCCTGGGCACCACCGACATCACCGTCCCCGACCCGGACGATGCGCACGTCACCCGTGACGAGGTCGACGCCCTGCTGGCCGATGGCGACCGACTGGTGCCGGGGCTGTCGGGAGCCCGCGTCCTTCGCGCGTACGCCGGTTGCCGGCCGCTCTACGACGCCACGGAGCTGGGCGGCCAGACCCGGGAGCTGCACCACGACGACTCCCGCCAGATCAGCCGCGCGCACCACGTCATCGATCACGGCGCCCGCGACGGCGCGCCCGGATTCTGGAGCATCGTCGGCGGCAAGCTCACGACGCATCGGCTCATGGCCCAGGAGGTGTCGGATCGGATCTGTCGGTCGCTCGGCGTGAGTACCCCCTGCCGCACGGCCGTCGAGCCGCTTCCCGGCGCGGCATCCGGCACGCCGTACTGGGTGGGATCCAGGCTGGCGGCGGTCGAGGCCGATGGCGGCGGCGACGCCGAGCTCGTCTGCGAGTGCGAGCTCGTCACCACCGATCGCCTGCAGCGCACGCTGGATGAGCACGGCGACTCGTCGCTCGACGACCTGCGTCGGACGACCCGGCTCGGAATGGGCCCCTGCCAGGGCGCCTTCTGCACCTGCCGGGCGGCGGCGCTGCTTGCCGCGCGCCAGGATGCGGGAACTGCCCCGCCGGAGGCGCCGGAGCCGAATGACTCGCTGCGCGGCTTCCTGGCCGAGCGACTGCGCGGTGCGGCGCCTATCGCCTGGGGCGACCAGCTCATGGAGCTCTGGCTGGAAGCGGGCGTCTACCGTGGAACCATGGCGGTCGAGACGCTTCCGGCGGCCGGGGAAGGCGGAACCGATGCCGGCGGCTGACGTGGTGGTCATCGGGGCCGGGCTCTCCGGGCTGAGCGCCGCACTGGACCTCGCCGAGCGCGGCGCCGCCGTCCACCTTGCCGCGAAGGGTATGGCGGCCACCCACTGGGCGCACGGCGGCCTGGACCTCGCGGGTCCCCCGGGGGCGCCGACCACCGCCGACGGGCTGGCCGTGCTGCGCCGGGAGGCCGGCCATCCGTACAGGCTCCTGCACGCTGACGTTGCCCCGGCACTCGACGCGACCAAGGCGCGCCTGGCCGATGCCGGGCTGCCCTACCGCGGGGATCTCGAGACCCCGCTGCGTCCATTCCCGACCCCGGTCGGTGGGCTGCGTCTGGTGGGCATCCTCCCCGAAGCGCAGGCGGCCGCCATGGAGCCCTGGAGCGCGGACGAGGGGCTCCTCCTGCTGGGAATCGGTCGCTTTCGGGACTTCTGGCCCGGATATGCCGCACGCAACCTCGCCCGCCAGGCCTGGGCCGATGGACCCTCGCGCATCGCTGGCGTGGTCGCCGCTCTTCCGGACGTGGGCGACGCCCGCAACCTCAGCTCGCTGACGCTCGCGCGACGCTTCGACGATCCAGACTGGCGATCCCGGGCGCTCGAGGCGATGGCTGGCGCCGTTCCGTCGGGACGCTGGCGCATCGGGCTGCCGGCGGTTCTCGGGCTCGACCATCACGCGGAGGCGTTCGACGCGGCGGTCGAGCGCCTCGGCCACCCCGTCTTCGAGATCTCGACCCTGCCACCGTCGATTCCCGGACTTCGTCTCTTCGAGGCGCTTCGCCGCCGAGCCGTGGGGCTGGGTGTCAGCGTGCAGCTGGGCTTCGAGGTCACCGGCCACGAGCGGCGCGGCGACCGGGTCGTGGCGATCGAGACCCGGGCTGCCGCGCGACCGCTGCGCATTCGTGCCGGCGAGGTGATCCTGGCCACCGGCGGCATCGCCGGAGGCGGCCTGCGCGCCGGCCGAGACGGCTCGATTTCCGACGTGGTCTTCGGCCTGCCGGCTACGGCGCCGGCGCGGGACGGCTGGCTGGAGGGGGACCTGTACGGTGCCGGCGGCGTGGCGCTGGAGCGGGTCGGTATCGGGGTCGATGATGGTCTGCGCCCCGTCGGGGAGGACGGCGTGGCAAGCCTGGCCAACGTGCGGGTTGTGGGCAGCGCCCTGGCCGGCATGCGCTACCTCGCGGAGCGCTGCGGGGACGGCGTCGCGCTGGCGAGCGCCCGGTACGCCGCGGGGCTGGTGGCGCACGACATCGGCGCGAGGGAGGCGACCGCATGAGCTTCCGTGGGCCGGACGACTACGCCTACCCGCCGTTCTCCACCGATCACTGCATCAAGTGCAACGTGTGCACCACGGTCTGCCCGGTGGCCCGGGTCACTGACCTGTTCCCTGGCCCCAAGTACGTGGGTCCCCAGGCACAGCGGTTCCGCGACGCGCGGGCACCGGACGCGAGCGTGGACTGGTGCTCCGGCTGCGGGTACTGCACCCGCGCGTGCCCGGCGGGCGTGCGCATCGCGGAGACCAACAGCCGGGCCAGGGCCCGCATGGTCGAGGAGCACGGGGCGAGCCTCCGCAACCGGGTCATCGCGGACCCCGACCTGCTCATCCGCTACGCGGTCCCGCTCGCCCCGCTGGTGAACGCCGGGATCGACAACCGCCTTGCGCGCTGGGTCGGGGAGAAGCTCGGCGGCGTCCATCGCCGGGCGGCGGTCCATCGGTTCGCGTCGAGCACGTTCCGCTCCTGGTGGGCCTCAAGGCGAATCAGGGCCGACGGCGGCCCGGAGCGAACGGTCGTCTACTTCCACGGCTGTGCGGTGAACGGCTTCGAGCCGGGACTGGGCCGCGACGCGGTGGAGGTCCTCGAGCGCAACGGGTTCACGGTGATCGTGCCCGACCAGGGCTGCTGCGGCCTGCCCATGATCAGCAACGGCCTGTACCCCCAGGCCCGGCGCAAGGCCCGGCGCAACATCTCCAGCCTTGCCGAGTACGCGCGGCGCGGGTACCGGATCGTCACGACCTCCACGTCGTGCGGCTACACGATGAAGGCCGAGTACCACGAGATGCTCGACCTCACCGATCCCGATGCGGAGGCCGTGGCGGGCGCCACCTGGGACATCTGCGAGCTGCTCGCGGCGCTCCACGAGGAGGGAAGGCTGGATACCCGCCTTGGACCGATGACGCGCGAGCTGCCCTATCACCCGCCCTGCCAGCTGCGCGCACACGGGATCGGGACCCCGGCCATGACCCTCTTCGGGCTGATCCCCGGCCTGCGCGCGGTCGACGCCGGCCACGACTGCTGCGGTGCCGCGGGGACCTACGGGCTCAAGAAGGAGCGCTGGCAGATCGCGCAGGACGTCGGCAGGGGACTCTTCGAGACGATCGCGGCGTCGGACGCGGCGGACGCAGCGTGCGACTCGGAGACCTGCCGCTGGCAGATCAGCGCCGCGACCGGCAGGCCGGTCCGCCACCCGATCGAGTACCTGGCCGAGTCGTACCGGGCGTGGGAGGCGGCGCGCGCCGGCACTGCCGGACCTCGACCCCGGCATTCGCAGCGCGCGGACCCTTGAAGCTGGAAGAGTGCCGAGCCGTCATCTTCGACACCGATGGTGTCGTGACCCACACAGCCGCCGTGCACGCCGCCGCCTGGCAGCACATGTTCGATGAGTTCCTCGGCACGCGCGACCGACGGTCCGCGGAGGACCTGCGCG
>CAYVLM010000058.1:0-9109 GCA_964452225.1 uncultured Steroidobacteraceae bacterium
ATTGGGGCGCTGATCTCGCGGCCGTCCGCGAGCAGCACGTAGAAGCGGCTGCGGTCCACGCGAACCGAGGTGGCCACGGACGGCTCGAACTCGAGCTTCCTAGCCGAAGAACTCATGCCACCTCTCCTCAAACTCGTGCGCGTGGCCGCGGACTATCGCCTCGATCCGGGCCAGCTGACGGCGATTGTATCCCCGGTTCCTGGCGAGCCTGAGCGGCGCGAGCCAGTACTTGGCAAAGCCGCCCTCCACGTGGATCGTTGGCACAGGCGGCACGATCCAGGCCAACGCTTACCGCGTCCTTACAGGCCCGTATCCTGAGTGGCGGAGATGGACACGGGAGGGAACGCTGATGGAGCGAGAGCCGAAGCGACGCGCTCGGTCGAGAGCAACGACGATTTTCGTGGCTCTGCTCTCCGGCCTCGTGGTGCTTCTGCTCCTGTTCCCCGCGAGCGGAGTGACGACGGATCCACCCGAGTGCTACGCGATGCTCGCCTACGTTGTGCCGTGCGAGGCATGGATCGCCTGGTCGGTCGGAGCAGTGACCGCCGGAGTCGTCGCCCTGGCGTGGGACCGGTCGAGCGGCGCGCTGATCTCGCGGCCATTGGCCAACAGGACGTAGAAGCGGCTGCGGTCCACGCGAACCGGGGTGGCCACGGACGGCTGGACCTCGACTTCCTAGCCGAAGAACTCATGCCACCCCTCCTCGAACTCCTGCGTGCGGCTCCCGATCAGCGTCGCAGGTGAGCCGCGCTGGTCGGCGGGACCGCTAACGCGAGGGTTCGCGGTTGACGATGGTGAAGCCGGCAGCCTCTTCGAGGGCCGTTTCAGAGACGCCGAGGAGGCCAGCCAGCCCAATCTCCTCGTCGATCTCAGGCCACCAGATGGCGGTGCGGAAGTCGGTGATCTGCCAGTTCGCGCGCTGTGCGGGGGTGGCGGCTTCCAGAAGGGGGAACTCCGCCAGTGGTGCGCTGATCTTGCGTCCATCGGTCAAGGTCACGGTGAGCTGAGCCTCCGTGACGCGGACATCGGCGGCGAGGGCAGGGGGCCGGGTCAGCGACGCTCTAGTCGAAGAAGTCATGCCACCGCCTCAGCCAGTCTTCCGCATTCTTTGCGACGATCATCTGGATAGCTGCCAACTGCCGGCGATTGTATCCCTCGCTCCTGACCAGTCCTCCGTCGGACAGCCAGAACTTCGCCCTTCCACCGTTGCCCTCGACATGGACATGCGGTGGTTCGCTCCCGTCGTTGGCGCGAAACCGGAAGCCGTAGCCTGCCTCTCGATGAATCGTCGGCACCGCCGGAGGATTGCCGAGGGGGCTTACTCCGTTGTTACCGGAGCTAGGGGCCTGAGCCGCCACCGGAGATGCGCCACGAGCCGTTGGGCTGTCTGTCCAGCGCGTAGAACCAGGTGATCTGCCCGGCAGGGACTGTCCCGTCGGCGGTGCCTGTCGTGGTCAGCGTGGTGGCGAACACCTCCTCGTCGGTCGTCGGTTGGGCCGGTGCCCCGAGGATGCCGTAGGCCTTCACCTGCGTGCTCCCGCACAGATCCCCATTGCTCGTGGAAAAGGTCCCGACGGCGAGCTTGTGGCCGATGGCGCAGTCGCCCGCCACGAGCGCGCGGAGGTAGGTGTCGAGCACAACCTCGGGAGACGCCGAGTCGGGCGGGAGGGCAACCGCAGGCGCACAGGCGCCAAGCAAGAGCACCAGCACCATGGAACCCAGCTCGAGCCGCCCGAGGTGGATCCGACGGATGCTCATGTCGGGTCCCCCCGTCCATCTCATGGCAGCGCACCGCTCGCGGGCAACCCGCCGGCGTAGTTCGAGATGGCAACGATCACGACGGCCACGCCCACCATCAGCGCTCCCAGCTTCACCCATGGCCAGGCCGGACCCACCCTCGGCGCACTCGCATCCCTTGCTGGTGCGTGTCGGATGAGGTAGAGGGTCAGGATCCAGGCGGCTGGCGCGAGCAGGAGCGATCCGAGAGCCCAGCGGACCGCGGACCGTCCGCGGCGGGCCGCGAGCCATCCATTCAGGATGGCGAGGATCAGAACCAAGCTGCCAAGGGCTTGGGGCATCCCACGTCCCCTTTTCGGCATCCAGCCTGCATGGCCCCAACGCGCCCGTCAAGGGCCCGGCAGCCTGTTGGGGGCGGAGCTCCATCAGGGGCCCCACCTCGAGGGCTTTCCGCGACAGGTGGCAGTCATGCCACCTGACATATGGCACAATGGGTGGCATGGAGAAGACGACGGTCTACCTGCCCGAGGACCTCAAGGAGGCGCTTCGCCGCGCCGCGCGGTCAACCGGCCGAAGCGAGGCGGACCTCATCCGCGAGGGGATCGGCCTGGTGACGGGGACCCATCGCATTGCCGAACCCAGGCTGCCGCTCTTCGAGAGCGGCCAGCCGGACCTTGCCGATCACGTTGACGAGCTGCTCGCCGGGTTCGGCGAGGGGTGATCATTCTCGACACGAGCGGCCTGCTGGCGGCGATCGACGGAAGCCAGCGCCAGCATGCCGAGGCCGTGGCGGCGCTGAGCGATGCGCCGGCGCCCTGGCTCCTTTCGCCCTTCGTGCTGGCGGAGCTCGACTACCTGCTGGCGTCTCGCGTCGGACAGGCGGCGGAGCGAGCGCTGCTCGCCGAGGTCGGGCGCGGCGTGTTCCGCCTCGAGGGCTTCGACGCGGAGGATGTCCAGGCCGGGGAGCGGCTCATCGCGCGGCACGCGGATCTCGACATCGGCCTGGCGGATGCCTCGCTGGTGGTGCTCGCCCATCGGTACGGGATCCGGGACATCCTGACGCTGGACGAGCGGCACTTCCGGGTCCTGCGCGCTGCGAACGGGCATCCGTTCCGGATCCTGCCCGCGGACGCCTGACGACGCCGCCGGGCACAGGCTGAAGCCCCTCTATCCCGGATCGAGCAGCAGCCTCGCGGCGACCATGGCTCCGTCGGTGCCGACCTGGGCGGCCACCGCGGTGGCGCGTGCACGGGTCTCGGGGGCCAGGGCCGTCCCGAGCGCGCTCGCCAGGGATTCCGCGGTCGGAACGGGACCGTCGTGTGCCGCGCCGATGCCCAGCTCGGCCACCCGGCGCGCCCAGTGCGGCTGGTCGACGATCTGGGGCACCACCACCTGCGGGGCACCGGAGAGGGCGGCGGTCGTCGTGGTGCCCGCGCCGCCGTGGTGCACGACGGCGGCCACGCGTCGGAACAGGGCCTGGTGGTTGACCTCGCCCACGACGAGGCAGTCGTCCTGATCGCCAGCCAGGGCGAGGTCGGCCCAGCCGCGGCCGAGGATCACGCGGCGGCCATGGGCGCGACTTGCCTCGCTCGCCACCCGGGCGAGGTCCTTGGAGCTGCGCATGGCCATGCTCCCGAAGCCCACGTACACGGGCGGCTCGCCCGCGTCCAGGAACGCCTCCAGCTCGGTCGGCAGCGGGCGCTCGTCGGGCAGGATCCAGGCCCCGGTCTGCACGAGGTCGAGATCGGTCAGCTCGCTCCATGGGGCAAGGAGCGGGTCTGCCGCCAGCCAGGGCTGCTCGGAGATGACGTAGTCGCGGACGTTGTCGACCGGGGGCAGGCCGATCGCCGCGCGGTGGCGGTTGAGCGCCTCGCCGTACAGCGCGTTCACGCGCTGGGCGTCCTGCTCCCAGAGCACCCGGTTGTCGGTCTCGTCGGCTGGCGACTGCCTGCCCGGCCGAGCGGACGGCGGGAAGTGCCGCGAAGGCAGCCCGAAGATGTGGAAGGTGGCGAGCACGTAGCGGATGCCGAGCGACTCTGCCACCGAGCGCGCGCCGGCCGGCATCAGGCCCGTCGCGACCAGCGCGTCACAGCCCTCGGCCGCCGCGGGAAGGGTCTCGAAGCGCGTGGCGACCAGCTCGGCCGCGAGCCGGAAGGCGGCGTCCGCCGACGGTGCCTTCAGCCCGGCCGCCACCGAGCGCGTCGAGGGGCCGAGCGGGATGGGTGTGACGCCCGCCCTGGCGAAGAGCGCCGCGAACTCCTCGTCCGGCGGTGCGCAGGCCCGGACCTCCGCGCCGAGCTCGCGCAGCCGGAGCGCGAGTGCCGCGAGCGGCTCGATGTCGCCTCGGGAGCCCCAGCTCGACAGCAGGACGCGCATGGTGTGGCCTCCAGGTCCGTGGCTTTCCGCGGTAGGCCGGGGACTCTAGCGCAGGCCCCCGGTCTTGCCGCAAGCCCCCAGGTGCGGGGTATCCTGAAGGTGAAGTGAAGAGGTAACTCCGCGATAAGGGTGACCGGGTATCACTCGGTCATGCGAGAACGCATCAGCATCGACCAGATCGAGGAGACATACCTGTCCCCGGATGCCGCTCGGGCATCGCGGCACGACCCAGAGCGTGAGATCCGGACGCGCTACTTTGGTGATCAGGTGGTCGAGATCGTGGTTGATACAATCGACGGCCGCGTGGTGACCACGTGGCGAAAAGGCCCAGAACGATGACGCATCTTCTCCTCGAATACGACGAGTCCGTGGACGCCGCGTACCTTCAGGTCTCCGATGCTCCGTTCCATCGCCAGCAGCGGCTGGACGATGCCCGCGCCATCAATTACGCGGCAGATGGGTCGGTTCTCGGAATCGAGCTGCTCTCGCCGGCACGCAAGGGTGTCGTTCTCGACGGCCTCCCGTATGAACAGGACGTTGAGCGGGTCATGAGGGCCCGAGGCTTCCGGATCCTGCAGCGCGCCGGCTAGCCGCCCGGCTGGCTCGAGCAAGGCGGCGAGGACTGGACCGATGATCCTGCCCAGGGTGCGAGACCCCCGGTTCATCACCCTCCGCCGCGGCGGGACGCTCACGGACGAGGACCACCATCGGCTGGCGGTCTGGGCCGCCGACTGCGCGGAGCACGTGCTCGCGCACTTCGAGCGGGCGCGCCCGGGAGACGATCGTCCACGTCGAGCCATCGAGCTTGGACGGGCCTGGGCGCGCGGGGAGGTCACCATGACCCAGGCCCGGATGTCGGCCGGCCATGCGAACGCCGCGGCAAGAGACCTGCGCGGTGCAGCACGGCATGCCGCGTACGCCGCCGGGCAGGCCGCGGCCGTCGCCCACGTCGCCGCGCACGAGCTGGGCGCGGCCGCCTATGCGATCAGGGCCGTGCAGGCCGCCGCGCCGAAGGGAGAGGGCGAGGGCGCCGGGCGACGCGAGTGCCGCTGGCAGCGCGACCGGCTCCCCGGGGCGATTCGTGAGCTCGTCCTGGATGACCAGCGGCTGCGGAACGACATCTGCTGGCGGGTCTTTGACTGCTGAGGGTATCGTGCGCCGATCATGTCCTGGCGGCGACTGCTCGACATCGGCTCCGATCCGGCTGATGACGCCGATCTCGCGCTCCGGAAGCGGACGGTCATGGGGACGCTGTGGGCGGTGCTCGCCGTTGGCGTCGTCTACCTCGGCACCGGCCTGGTAGCAGACCGCCCACTGGTCTCGGTGTTCGCCGTCCTCCAGATCGCGGTGCAGCTGGTGAACCTGGCGTACTTCAGCCGGGTGCGCCGGCTGGAGCCCGTGACCTGGATCCTGATCGGGGTGGGGCTGGCCACCATCTTCAGCGGCATGCTCACCCTGGGCGGGATCGCCCTCTCGGGGGCCAACATCGTCTGGGGGGTGATCGCGCCGCTCGGCGCGATCCTGCTGATCGGCAGCCGTGCCGGGCTGGTGGCCTACCTGGGCCTCGTGGTCGTCGTCGTGGCCGGCATCCTGGTCGATCCGCTCGTGCCCAAGGACCAGGCCCTGCCCCATGCCCAGACCGTCCTCGCCACGGCGATCAACGTGCTTGGCGCATCGGCGGTCACCGTTGGCGTCGTCCGCTACATCGACGGGCAGCGGCTGGCTGCCCGACGCGAGTCCGATGACCTGCTCCGCAACGTCCTGCCCGAGCCCATTGCCCGGCGCCTGAAGGCCGGGGAGCGGGTGATCGCCGACCAGTTCGACGAGGCATCGGTCCTCTTCGCGGACATCGTGGAGTTCACGCCCCTTGCGAAGGCGCATTCGCCGCGGGAGACGCTGGCAGCGCTCAACGAGCTCTTCACCGCATTCGATCGGCTGGCGGACCAGTTCGGGCTCGAGAAGATCAAGACTATTGGCGACGCGTACATGGTCGTCGCCGGCGTGCCGCAGCCGCGCGCGGACCACGCCGCGGTGCTGGTGGAGATGGCGCTGGCCATGCATCGCCACGTGGACGGGCTCTCGCCGGTCCTTGGCCGGCAGCTGCAGATCCGCACCGGGATCGCGTCCGGACCGGTTGCGGCCGGCGTCATCGGCGAGCGGAAGTTCAGCTACGACCTGTGGGGCGACACCGTGAACACCGCTGCCCGGATGGAGTCGAGCGGGGTCCCCGGCTGCATCCAGGTGACCGAGGAGACGTGCCTGCTGCTCGCGGGTCGCTATCCCTTCGAGCGCCGCGAGGGCGTGGACGTCAAGGGCAAGGGCATCATGTCGACCTGGCTGCTGGACCCGGCCGCTCCCAGCCTGGGGCCGGGCGGACCGTCAGCTCCACGCTGACCAGGTCGCCATCGGCCAGGTCCTCTGCGGCGCGGACGGCGTCCTTGACGGGCAGCGCATACCCGCCGTCCTTCGGGAACAGCGAAGTCTCCCATTCGGTCTCGCCGATGCGGGCGCTGACCGGGATGACGCCCCAGCCGTAGCTGACGAGCGGTGCCATGCCACGGATCTCCGCGGAGGCGTCCTCGGGGACCGTGACGAAGTGAAAGGGCGCCGGGCCCCTCCAGTACCAGAGCTCAGCTGCGAACTCAAAGTCACGGTTCAGCGCAAACGGCGCGTCGTGGTCAAACGGGTCCATCGTGCATCGGCACGATACTCTTTACTCATGAGTCGGAAGGTAAAGGGAAGGCGCCTGGGGACCAGGATCTCCAGCCAGCACCAGGTCACCATCCCGGCCGAGGCCATGGCCCGGGCCGGGCTGCGGACCGGCGATCGGTTGCGGGCGGAGGCGCGTGGACCGGGCCGGGTGCTGCTGGTCCGCGAGGAGGATCCGGTGGAGCGCCACGCCGGGAGCCTCACCGGCGTGTATCGGCCGGGTGAGCTGGACGAGCTGCGGGACGAATGGGGCTGACGCTCCTGGATGCCGGGGTGATCATCGGCGTCCTCGACGGCTCTGATCCGCATCACGCGTCGGCCCGCGCGGCGCTGTCAGCGGCCCTCGAGCGAGGTGACGCGCTGGCGGTGCCGGCATCGGCCTACGCGGAGGCGCAGGTTGGACCCGCCCGCCGGGGACGGGAGGCCATGCGCCGGCTGGACGCCTTCCTGGCCGATCTCTCGATCGAGGTCGAGCCGATCACCCGCCAGGTCGCGGGACGGGCCGCCCAGCTCCGTGCCCGGCACGGTCCACGGCTGCGGCTGCGCGACGCGCTGGTGCTGGCCACCGCCCTCCATCTGAAGGCGGAGCGCGTCCTCACCACCGACGCACGCTGGCCGGGCGCAGGGGTCAACGTCGAGATCCTGGCCTGACGCCGGCGCAGCCCGGCGGAGCTCAGCCTGGCTCGACGAGCACGGGGGCTGGCGGCTCAGCCATGCGCAGCTGCCGCACGGACGGGAGGAGGATGACGCTGAGGCAGACCGCCACGTTGAGCGCGCCGGCCACGGCGAGCGCCTCAGCGTTGCCCACCGCGGCGGCGATGGGACCGATGAGCGCGTAGCCAATGGGGTTGAGCGCCACCGAGCCGAACCAGTCAAAGGAGCTGATGCGCGACAGCGCGTGCTCCGGCACGTTCCGCTGCAGGGTGGTCTCCCACAGGGTGTTTCCGACCGCAAAGCCGATGCCGACCACGAAGCTCACCCCGGCAAGCGCCACGAGCGGCAGGGGCACTGACAGCGCGACCAGCAGGAGCCCGGCCGGCACGACCAGGAGAGAGCAGGCGATCAGGGGGCGACCCACGCGCAGCCGCAGGGCGACGAGCCCGCCGAGCACCGATCCTGCCGACTCGACCGCCAGGATGACGCCCCAGGCGGCTGCGCCACCCAGCTGCTCCTTGGCGACCAGCGGGCCAAGGACCAGGAGTGCCGGGAAGTAGGTGAGCTGGAAGAACCCGAAGATGACGACCATGGTCACCACCCACGACCGCCCGACGAACTCGCGCCACCCGTCGTGCAGCTCCGCCAGGATGGAGGCCGAGGCGATCCGCACGGCCGATGCGAGCCTGAGGCTGCTCGTCAGGGCCGCCGAGCCGAGGAAGGTCGCGGAGTCCACGGCAATGGCGATCCCCGGGCTCCCCGCGGCCACAATGAGCGCGCCGATGGCCGGCCCGGCAATGGACAGGACGCTGCGCGCCAGTCCCAGGAGCGCGTTCGCCTCCTGGAGCCGGTGCTCGCTCACCGCCTCCTTGACCAGGCCGATCCTTGCCGGCCTGGCGAAGGCGTTGGCGAGGCCGAAGACCATCTGAAGGGCGCCCACGTTCCAGACGTTCGCGCTGCCGGAGATGACGAGGAGCGCGGTGACCGCCTGTGCGGTGCCCTTCACCGTGTCGGTGCTGACCAGGATGGTGCGGCGGGACATGCGATCGGCGAAGACGCCGCCCAGCAGCAGGAGGATGACCATGGGGATCTCTCGTGCGAGGAGGACGATGCCGAGATCGGTGGCGCCGCCAAAGCCGAGCACCGCGAAGGCCAGCGCCACCGTGGACATGCCGGTTCCGAGGTTCGAGACGGTGACCGCGCCCAGGTAGCGGGCGAAGTTCCGCTCGCGGAGGACGTCCAGGGATCGCGGCGAGCGCATCCGCGCAGTCTATTCGGGACCCGGGCGCCCAAGCGCGGCAAGCTGCGGACGTTTCGACTGATCACAGCGTGTGGCTGGGTGGGATACGGATCCTTGTGCGCTGGAGCAGAACGGAGCACAGTGAAGTTGCGTTTCGCATGGGAGTGGGGGTGAATCATGAGCAGTCGTTGGTGGGGTGCCATCCTCACGGTGGTCGGCCTGGGAGTCGCTGCTGCTGGTGCCTACCTCATGACCGTGGTGACCGAGGCGGAGGGCGAATCCCAGTTTCACGGCCTGGGATCGCTCGGCCTGGCACTGCTCATCTCAGGGGCGGTGGCCGCCAGCCTGGGCGCCCTGTCGGTCGTGCTGTCCGAGGGCATGGCATCAGCCCGC